>NZ_JBHXKE010000004.1:0-97888 GCF_042722765.1 Kitasatospora sp. NPDC058406 | reverse complement strand
GTCGTCGCCCACCGGCCGGACCGCACGTGCGGCGGGGATCGTCAGTCCGTCTGGCCCGCGAGCACCTCGTTGACGAGGGTGCGCGCCTCCTCCTGGACCCGGGCCAGGTGGTCGGGTCCCTGGAAGGACTCGGCGTAGATCTTGTAGACGTCCTCGGTGCCCGACGGGCGGGCGGCGAACCAGGCGTTCTCGGTGCACACCTTGATGCCGCCGATGGCCGCGCCGTTGCCCGGGGCCTCGGTGAGCACGGCGGTGACCGGCTCGCCCGCCAGATCGCCGGCCCGGACCTGGTCGGCCGACAGCCGGGACAGCAGCGCCTTCTGCTCGCGGTCCGCCGGGGCGTCGACCCGGGCGTAGGCGGGGGCACCGAACCGCTCGGTCAGGTCGCGGTAGTACTCGCTGGGCGTGCGGCCGGTCACGGCGGTGATCTCGGCGGCCAGCAGGGCGAGCAGGATGCCGTCCTTGTCGGTGGTCCAGACCCCGCCGTCGCGGCGCAGGAACGACGCGCCGGCCGACTCCTCGCCGCCGAAGGCGATCGAGCCCTCCAGCAGGCCGTCGACGAACCACTTGAAACCGACCGGCACCTCGACGAGCTGCCGCTTCAGGTCGCCCGCGACCCGGTCGAGCATCGACGAGGAGACCAGCGTCTTGCCCACCGCCGCGTCGGCGGGCCAGTCGGCGCGGTGCCGGTAGAGGTAGTCGACGGCGACCGCGAGGTAGTGGTTGGGGTTCATCAGGCCGCCGTCGGGGGTGACGATCCCGTGCCGGTCGGCGTCCGCGTCGTTGCCGGTCGCGATGTCGTACTCGTCGCGGCGGGCGATCAGCGAGGCCATCGCGGCGGGCGAGGAGCAGTCCATCCGGATCTTGCCGTCCCAGTCCAGCGTCATGAAGCGCCAGGTCGGGTCGGTCACCGGGTTGACCACGGTCAGGTCGAGGCGGTGCGTCTCGGCGATCCGCCCCCAGTAGGCGACGGACGCGCCACCGAGCGGGTCGGCGCCGATCCGCAGGCCGGCGGCCCGCACCGCGTCCAGGTCCAGGACGGAGACGAGGTCCTCGGTGTAGGCGGTGACGTAGTCGTGCCGACCGGTGGTCGGCGCGGCCAGGGCCCGCGCGTACGGGACCCGCTTGACGCCCCGCAGGCCCTCGCGGATCAGGGCGTTGGCGCGGTCCTGGATCCAGCCGGTCGCCTCGGAGGGGGCCGGGCCTCCGCTCGGCGGGTTGTACTTGAACCCGCCGTCGCGCGGCGGGTTGTGCGACGGGGTGACCACGATGCCGTCGGCCAGCGCCCGGGGGCTGCGCCGGTTGTGGGTCAGGATCGCGTGCGAGACGGCGGGGGTCGGGGTGTAGCCGTCCGCGCTGTCCAGCAGGACGGTGACGCCGTTGGCGGCCAGCACCTCGACGGCGGTGGCCGTGGCCGGCTCGGACAGGGCGTGCGAGTCGGCGCCGAGGAACAGCGGGCCGGTGACGCCCCGCGCGGCCCGGTACTCGCAGATCGCCTGGGTGGTGGCGGCGATGTGGTCCTCGTTGAACGCCGCGTCCAGCGAGGAGCCGCGGTGGCCCGAGGTGCCGAACGCCACCCGCTGGCCCGGCTCCTCCGGGTCCGGGTGCAGCGTGTAATACGCCGTCACCAACCGCGCCACGTCCACCAGGTCGCCCGGCTGCGCCGGCTGCCCGGCCCGTACGTGTGCCATCGTCTTCTCCCACCAGATTTCTCGCCGTGCGCCGGCCAGCGGCCCGGCGCTTCCGTGCCCCGTGCTCACCGATCGTAGCCAGTGGACGACTGCCGACCGTACCCGGGCGGGGCCGCCCGGCGAGGCGGGTCGAGTGGGACCGGCGGACGCGCTGCACCGGGCGGACGCGTCGTCGGACCGCTCCGGGCCCCGGACCGGACACCGGTACCGGCCGTGCGGCCCCCGGCACGGCGGTGGCGGGCGGGACCTCAGGCGGGGAGCCGCTGGCGGTGCGCTTCGAGGACGGGGGCGACGGTGGTCGCCAGGAACTCCGTCACCGTGTACTCCACGAGGCCCTCCACCACGAAGGGGTCGGTCCGGGTGACCGCCTCGATCGCGGCCCGGTCGTCGCCGGTGGCGAGGATGACGCCGCCGTCGCGGGGGACCTTGCGGCCGGAGGCCAGGAAGGTGCCGCCGGCGTAGTGCCGGCCGAGCCATTCCACGTGGGCGGGGAGGGCCGCGTCGATGCGGTCGAGGGACGCGGTGTAGGTCAGCTCCAGAACGAACATGCGGCCAAGGCTAGCCGGGCGCAGGTGAGCGCCGCTCCACCGGGCACCGCTCCCCGACGGAACGTCACGCACCGTCGGCGCAGGGCCGTTCGGCCGGATTCGCCGGCCGTGACATGACGATGCCCCGGGCCGTGGGGCCCGGGGCATCCCGAGGGTGGGCGAGGATGGATTCGAACCACCACAGCCGAAGCGGGGGCTTTACAGGCCCTTGGGCTCTCCCAGGCCCAGCTCGCCCTCGGTTTCTCTCTCGTCGCTCTCGTCTCTCTCGTCGATCGCGATGTCTCTACTCTCCCCCGGCCCCGCCAGGCCCGACAACCGGTTTTCCGGCCACGGCCGTTCCGTGCCGGACACCGCCCCGGAGGGGCTTTCCGGCTGGTCAGCCGGGTGCCGGTGGCGACATGTACGTGTCCGGATCAATGCGTTCGCCCCCCTCATGTGGTGTAGACCACTCCGGAGCCGACCGCGGCCGCCGGGAGCGCGCCCGAACACCGGCCCCGTTCGCCGCCCTTGAGGGACCGATGACACGTGTACGCGCCGACGGCAATGCGATACAACACTGACAATATGACGATTGATCGGAGAAATCTGAAATGAGCAAGTCATCCCTGCCCCGCCGCGGTCTGCTCGTCGGCGCGGCGGCGACGGTGATCGGCTGGAACACCGTCGGCCGCTCCTGGGCCGTCGCCGCCGGGGACTCCGCTCCGGCCGGAACGCCCGCCGCCGGAACGCCCGCCACCGGGGCCGGTGCCAGCGGTGCGCCCGGCGGCGCGGCCGGCTCCGCCCTGGCCGCACTGCCGCGTCTGGACGGGACCGTGGTGGCCGATGCCGGCACGCTGGCGCGGTTCGGCGGGGACTTCGGGCACCTGGTGACCGCCGCGCCGCGCGCCGTCCTGCACCCCGGCTCGGTGCGGGACGTCGCCGAGGTGGTCGCCTTCGCCCGCCGGCACCGGATCCCGGTGGCGATGAACGGCCAGAGCGGCACCGGCGCCACGGCGGAGCTGGAGTCGCACTCCAGCTACGGGCAGGCGTCCGCCCGCGGCGGCATCGCGATCGACGCCCGCGGCCTGGACCGGATCGTCCGGATCACCCCCGGCCGGGCCGTGGTGGAGGCCGGCGTCACCTGGGCCCGACTGACCGAGGCCGCACTGGCCCAGGGCTGGACGCCCCCCTGCCTGACGGACTACCTGCACCTCTCCGTGGGCGGCACCCTGAGCGTCGGCGGGATCGGCGGCGGCGTCCAGCGGTTCGGGCTCCAGGTGGACACGGTCGAGTCGGTCGACGTGGTCACCGGCACCGGCCGCCTGGTCACCGCCTCCCGCACGTCCGAGCGCGAGCTGTTCGAGGCGGTCCTCGCCGGCGGCGGCCAGGCCGGCATCATCGTCCGCGCCACCGTGCGCCTGGTCCGGGCGCGCGAGCGGGCGCTCGTCTTCAACCTGTTCTACGACGACCTGTCCGCCTACCTCGCGGACCAGGAAAGGCTGATGGCCGAGCGTCGCTTCGACCTCCAGGTCGGCGAGGTCGTGCGGAACGCGGCCGGCACCGGCTGGCGCTACAAGGCGGAACTCGTCGCCCACTACGACGGCGCCGCCGTACCGGACCGGGCGGCCCTGCTGCGCGGCCTGCGCTGCGTCGCGGCCGAGACGACGGTGGTCGACCAGACGGCGCGCGAGTACGCGTTCCGGGTGGACGGCTTCGCCGGGTACCTGAAGGCCGCCGGCCTCTGGGCGCAGCCCAAGCCCTGGCTGAGCCTCTTCCTGCCCGCCTCGACGACCGCGACGTTCATGCGCGAGGCCACCGCGCTGCTCACGCCGGAGGACCTGGGCTCCGGGCTGCTGCTCTTCTACCCGTACCGGAAGGACGTGCTCACCCGCCCGATGGCCGTGATGCCGGACGAGCCGGTCGGCTTCCACTTCGACCTGCTCTCCTTCCCGGCCCCGGGCGCCGACCACGCCGCCGCGCTGCGGCGCAACCGCCGCCTGTACGACCGGGCGGTGGCGCTGGGCGGCACGCGGTACCTCATCGGCGCGATCCCGGACATGACCCGCTCCGACTGGCGGCGCCACTACGGCACCCGGTGGGGGCGCGCGGTGGCCGCCAAGCGCCGCTTCGACCCGGCGGGCATCCTCACCCCGGGCCAGGGCATCCACGCCTGACCGGCCGCGGGCCCCGTCCCGCCCCGCCCTTCGGCGGGACGGACCGGGGACGCCGCGCTCACACCAGGCGGTGCATGCCCACGGAGTACGGGGCCGTCTCCACGAAGCCGTACCTGGCGTAGAGACGGTGGGCGTCGCCGTCGGCGATGAGCGAGACGTAGGCGCCCTTGGGCGCGCGGTCCTCCAGCTCGGCGGTGAGCCGGGCCATGATCCGTGCGCCCAGGCCCCGGCCCTGGTGGGCGGGGAGCACGCAGACGTCGGCGATCTGGAACACCGATCCGCCGTCGCCGATGATCCGGCCCATGCCGACCGGCTCGCCGTCGAGGCGCACCGTCACGCCGAACCAGGTGTTCGGCAGCCCGGCGGCCACCGCCTCGGCCGGGCGGTCGCTCATGCCGGAGGCGGTGCGCAGGTGCCGGAAGGTCGCGACGTCCGGCACGCCCGGCCGCACCTCGTAAGGGTTGGAATCGACATTCATGGATTACATGATAGTCAGGCCGACGCCACCCGACCACGGGCGGGACCCGACGGGGGAAGGCGGCCCGGTGTCGATGAACGCGGACCTGCCCCTACCCACCGGGACATCGTCCAGCCGTACGGCCTCGGCGACGAAGTGCACGATCACGGCCCCGGAGCCGCGACAGCTGCCTATCCGTGCCGGTCGGCGCGCGGGAGTGTCGCGGCCGTGAGGAGCAGGTACAGGAGGGCGAGCAGGGCCAGCCCGGTGGCGGTCGCGTACAGCGCGGCGGCGCCCGAGTGGACGGTCAGGCCGCCCGACAGGGTGCCGGCGCCGATCCCCGCGTAGATGGCGGACGAGTTCAGGGCGACGACCAGCGGCGCCTCCTGCGGCGCAGCGGCGATCAGCCGGTGCTGCTGCGGCGGCGTCTGGCACCAACTGCTCGCTCCCCAGGCCAGTGCGAGCAGCCCCACCAGCACCGGCGCGCGCGTGCCGCTCGCCGCCAGCAGGCCGAGCCCGCCCAGCGCGACCGCCATCACGAGGTAGCCGGCCGTCAGCACCCCCACCCCGCCCAGCCGGTCGGTGGCGAGCCCGGCCCCCAGGTTGCCGAGCACCGCGCCGACCCCGTACAGGCCCAGCGCCCACGCGGCGTCGCGGGCCGTCAGCCCCACCGCCGCCAGCGCCGGCACGCTGTACGCGTACACCGTGTACGCCGCCGCCATGCCCAACGCCGTCAGCGGCAGGATCGCCCGCACCGCCGGCCGGCGCAGCACCGCCAGGCGCTCGCGCAGCGCCACCGCCGGACCGCCGGGCAGCGCCGGCAGCAGGAGGGCAACGGCCCCGGCGGCGGCCAGGGCCAGACCGGCCACCGCCCCCAGTGCCCACCGCCACCCCGTCCACTGACCGGCCAGCCCGCCCAGCGGCACCCCGAGCGCGGTCGCCGCCGTCAGCCCGCCCACCACCACGGCCAGCGCCCCGGCCCGCCGTTCCGGGCGGGCCAGGGAGGCCGCGACCGCCCCCGCGTTGGGCGTGAACGCCGCCGCGGCCCCGGCCGCCGCCACGCGGGTGGCGAGCAGCGCGGCGAAGGTCGGTGCGAGCGCGGAGGCCAGGTTGGCCGCCCCGAGCCCGGCCAGTGCCGTGACCAGCAGCGTCCGGCGCGGGACCCGGGCGGTCAGGGTGGCGAGCACCGGGGAGAGCAGGGCGTAGGCCGCCGCGAAGACCGTCACCGCCTGTCCGGCGGCCGACGTCGAGACGCCGAGGTCGGCGGCCAGTTCGGGCAGGAAGCCGGCCACCACGAACGCGTCGGTGCCGACGGCGAAGGTGCCGAGGGCGAGCACCGGAACCACCCCGGCACGGCCGCCTCGGGGTTCGGCCACCGCCGCCCGCGCTAACGAGACATCAGACATCCCGATTCTCCTTCCTGGAAGGCCCGGCCGGACGGCCGGGCCGCATCGGTTCGGGCCAGGTCGATTCGGGGGTGCAATGCACAGAGCGGCGCCGGGCAGGCCGGTGCGGCGTCAGGAACCGAGGCGCTCGTGGAAGCGGCGCATACGCGCCGGGGCTCCCGCCGGACTGGCGGCGAGCAGGTCGGCGACGGTCTGCGCGGCCAGTTCGCGCCGCCACGCCAGCTCCGCACGCCGCATCGCCCCGGCGACGCCGCACGGCTTGGCGAAGTCGCTCGCCGCCGCCTCCGCTCCCGCGCCCCGCTGCCTGATCTCCGTGCACCGGAACGCCTCGGTGGTGCCCTCCACCGCGGCCACCACCTCCATCAGCGTGATCCGCTCCGGCGCCCGGGCCAGCCGGTACCCGCCCCGCGCGCCCGCCACCGACGCCAGCACCCCGGCCCGCACCAGCGGCTGCAACCGCTTCTTCAGGTACACCGGCGGAAGCTCGAAGATCTCCGCCAACCGCCCTGCCGGAATCGGCGCCTGCTCATCGAGCCACGCCAACGCCAGACAGCAGTGCAGGCCCCACTCCACACCCTCACCCATCAGCACAATCGGGATACTACACGTCCCCGTTACCGCCCCGCGCGGGCGGCCGCACGAACGCCCCGCGTGCCGCCGGGTCGCCTCGCCGACCGGCCGCCCCGCTCCGCTCCGTCAGACGGTCACCCGGACGTTGGCCAGGAGGGTGGCGCCGTCGGCCGAGGTGGCGAGGACGCGGCCGGAGCGGTGCCGGTAGGTGACCGCCCCGGCGTGGCGGCGGACGCCGATCCGCGACGGGTCGGCGTCCGGGAAGACCGCGGTGAGGGCGGGCCCCCGGGCCGGGCCGGTGCCGGCGTGGAGCCGCAGGCCGGCGCCGTCGGGCAGCGGCACGGTCACGGCCCAGTGGTCGCCGTCGGTGGCGGGGGCGTCCGAGGCCGCACCGTCGAGTCGCAGTCGGACGGTCGGCAGGCCGGAGGTCCAGCAGAGGGTGGTGGTCCCCGGGGCCTCCCCGGTCGGCGCCGAGGCGGCGAGCAGGCCGCCCGCGGCGAGGGCGGCGGGTTCGAGGTGCGGCTCGGCCAGGGCGTCGTCCACCCGGAGGCGGGCCCGCAGCTCCCAGCCGGGCAGGTCCCAGCGCCAGACCTCGGTGAACGGGGAACCGTCGGGAAGGGAGGACCGGACGACGGCCGCGCAGCCTCCGGACGTGCGGTTGATGCGGCCCACCAGCCTCTGCCCCACCACGAGTTCGCGCCAGACGACGGACGGACGGGGTGCCAGGGTGTCGAGCACCGCGATGCCGTCCGCGTCCTCGGTGATCAGGTGCCGGCCGTCGAAGGAGGACGCGAACTGCCGGGCGCGCAGGGTGGTCCAGGGGCGGACGGCGCGGGTGACGAGGTCGAGGCGGGACACCTCCCGGAGGTCGCCGTAGTCGGCGACCAGCAGGGCGACGGCGCCGTGGTCGGCGAGGACCAGCCGGTCGGCGGGCGTGTCCCAGGAGGCCCGGGTGCGGCCGTCCGGTCCGATCAGCCGCACTCCCGCCTGGCCGCAGGCGACCAGCAGCAGGCCCGAGGCGAGCAGCGCCGCGTCCAGGACCGGGAGCGTGCCGGGCCGGTCGGCGGCGGTGTACGCGGGGGTGACGCCCGCCGGGCGCGGCGCGGGCCGCGGGCGGGCCAGGTCCTCGGCGACCAGCGGGTCGGCGCGGAGCAGGAGCCGGTCGAGGAGGGCGTCCGCCGCGCGGGCACCCGGCCCGGCGTCCGGCCCGCCGACTCCGCCGTCGCGGACGGCCGCCAGGGCGGCGGCGGTGGCGAGTTCACGGTCGGCGGCCGGGTCGGCGGCGGGCATCTCGGCCAGGGTGGCGGCGAGCGCGGTCCGGCCGCTGCTGCGCGGGTCGCCGTCGCCGTCGAGGACGGCGCGGGCGAACGCCCGGGTGGACTGCCCGACGCCGAGCGCCAGCAGGTGGGGCAGCGCCCGGCCCCGGTCGGGCCCGCCGAGGGCGACCGCGTCGCGCAGGTCGGCGACGACCGAGGGGCGCAGCGCCTCGTCCGGCCAGGCCGCCTCGACGGCGCCGAGCCGGTCGCCGGCCGCGCGGCGGTGTTCGGCCCAGGCGGCGCGCAGTTCGCGGCCGGCCGACGGGTCGGTGGCGGCGAGGCGGACGACGGCCGCGGCGAACGCGGACCTGCGGTGGGCGGTGCGGACGGCGCGGTCGCGTTCGCCGGCCCGCCACCAGAGGCGGACCACCAGTTCGGCGGCGAGGTCGCGCCCCTCAGCGAGTTCGGCGGCCTGGGCGGAGCGGTCGTGCCGGTCGAGCAGGGCGACCGCCTCGGCGGGCGCGTCGAGCAGGTCGGCGAGGACGAACGCGGCCTCGTCGATCCGGCCCGCCTTCTCCAGCCGCTCGGCGGCGTGCCGGTAGAGGGCGGTGAGGTGCTGGTGCGAGGTGGGGCCGTGGAACGGTGAGGCCACGGCGAGGGCATCGCTGCGCGGGGTGGCGCGCAGGGCGCCGGTGAAGCGCCGGGGCAGGCCCAGCGAGAGCCAGGGCCGCCCGGTGTCGTCGGAGGCGCGCGCGGCGAGCGGCAGGGCGTCGCGCAGGGCGTCGTCCCAGCGGCGCTGTTCGAAGGCCCGGGTCAGCTCGCGCAGGTAGCGGAGGTGCCGGCGGTGGAGCGACCGGGCCGCCGGGGTCCGCAGGGTGAGGCGGGCGAGCAGGTGGCGGAGGACGGGACGGCGGGTGCGGGCGGACCTGCGGGCGGGGCCGGTCGCGGCTCCCGTGGCCGCCCCGGCGGTGGCCCCGGTGGCGGCGTTCCCACCTTCCGTGCCACCGCGGTGGCCGCCCCGGTCGCCGCGGATCAGGTGGTAGGCGACCGTCAGGACGAACCAGAGGGCGAACAGTCCGACGATGCGCGGCCCCTGGTCCACGACCAGGTGGGCCCGGTCGGAGAACAGGACCAGCCAGCCGACGCCCAGCAGGACGAGGGCGGTGGCCAGGTACGCGAGCCGGCCGGCGGGCGTGGCCCGGACGGCGCGGACGGGCCCCTTCCAGGAGCCCTGCCCGGACGGGGCCTCGGAGCCGCCGGTCTCGGCGGCGAGCCGGCCGGCCCGTACTGAGGGCGGCAGGATGCCCGCCGCCGCCCGCAGGTCCGGGCGCGGGCGCGTCGGCACGGCGTCCACGACGGGTGCGGCCTCGGGCCCCGCGGCGGCGCCGACCGGGCGCGGGCGGTGCAGGGTGAGACCGGCCGGGGACAGCCAGCCGGACGGGTCCGTCGCCGTCAGGCCGGCGAGGGGCCGGGTGATCGTCCGTCCGGCCTCGACGAGGACGAGCCGGCCGGGGCCGGACGGTCCTTCGGCCGCCCCGAACGCGGCGAGCGTGCCGTCGGCCGCCGCCCGCAGCGGCAGCCCGGGGGCCCGGTCGACCCGGACCGCCACGGGTTCGGCCAGGACCAACAGCCAGCGACCGTCCGGAAGTTCACGCAGCTCGGCGCCGTCCCGCCAGTGCGCCAGGACGCGGTGGACGGCCTCCGCCCGGCCGATCACGGGCACGTCGAGGACGAACCCGGCGGCGGTGACGGTGGCGCGCGGGGAGAGTGCCGTGCCGGGGCTCACCGGTTGCTCCAGAGGAAGTGGCGGATCCGGCCGGTGACGGCGTCGCCGATCACGATCCGGCCGGAGGCCGTCTCGGCGGCGATCAGCGGCAGGGTGGGGTGCAGGGCCGGCTGGGTCGGGCCGCCGGAGAACCGGCTCAGCGTGCGGACGCCGTCGGCGCGGACCGCCCGCAGCGTGCGCACGCCGGGCGACCAGGTGATCAGCGCGGGCTCGCGGCGGTCGTGGACCAGACCGAGCACCTCGGCGTTCTCCCGGAAGGAGAGCCGCCGTTCGTCACCGAGCCTGGTCCAGACCGTCCACCTCTTGCCGTCCTCGGACCAGGCGACGGTGCCTCCCGCGTGCAGCAGGTGCCTGGCCCGGGCGGCGTCGGGCTGCAACCTCCGCTCGAAGAGCCGCGGTTCGCGGAACCGGTTGAAGTGGCTCGGGCTCTCGGCGCCCCGGCCGACCGGCCCGTCGTCGGTGACCGTGCCGTCGGCCGCGAGCCGCCGCCAGCGGCCGGCGACCGGCAGGAGCAGGTCGCCGCCGGTGCGCAGCAGCGGCAGGAGCGGCCGGGTCAGCAGTCGCGCCAGCTCCGCCCCGTCGAGGCCGAGGTCGGCCGGATCGGCCCGGTAGTCGCCGGGCGAGCCGAACGGACGGCCGCTGACGTACGGGATCAGGTGCCCCTTGCGGAGCTGGAGGGCGATCAGCCGTCGGCCGGCCCGCCCGGCGGCGACCACCGGCCCGTGCAGCCGGTGCCGCTTCGCCCGGAGGACGGTGGGATGCAGGTGGTCGGTGTCCGGGATGCCGACGGCCAGCAGGACGTCCGTGCTCGCGCCCCGGGCGACCAGGGTGCGGGACTCGGTGGTGAAGGCGGGCAGCGCTCCCCCGGTCGCGCCGAAGGCCTCGGACGGGGGGACGGCCGGCGGGGCGTCGGGGCCGCTGCGGCGGAACTCCGCGCCGCGCAGTGCCCGGACGGCGATCTCGCCGGCGGGCAGGGCCAGTTCGACCTTGGACCGGTCGATCAGCACGGTGACGTGGGTGGCGCCGGCCGTGCCCCAGCGGGTCGTCTCGCTCGTCAGCACCCGGGGCCGGGCGGGGAGGCGGGCGGCGAGCCGGGGTGAGGTGAGCAGCCAGGCGCGGTCGGCGGCGTCCAGTGCCTGCCGGGCGCGGTCCACGTCCTCGGGCGTCGGGTCGGCGGGCCGGCGCGAGCGCAGCCAGGCGGGCAGCAGCTCGGCGAGGTCCCCCGTGAGCCACCGGTCGGGCGGGTCGCCGAGGACGCCCACGACGAGTTCGGTGCCGCGTACGGCGGCCCGCCGGTGCAGGACGAGCAGCGCGGCGAGCTGGACCAGTCGGCCGGGCCCGGCCTGGGCGGGCCCGGTGTCGACCAGTGCGACGGTCCGGCCCCGGCTGACCGGGGTGCGCACCTCGGGTGCGAGGTAAAGGAGTTCACGGTCCGCGAAGCGGCGCAGGAACTCGTCGGGGTACTCCTCGGCGAGCAGCCATTCGGTGGGCAGCAGCTGGTCCGGCCGGCCGGTCCGGCCGAGGCCGCCGAGCCCCTCCGGGCTGCCCGGGCCGTCGGCCACCGGCTCGCGCTCGCCCACCAGGGAGTCGAGGTGGCGCAGCAACGGCCCGAGCGCGAGGGCGAGTTCGGGGGTGAGCGCGGACAGCGTGCCCGCCCAGGGCGCCAGCCCGACGGGCATCCGGCCGGGCCCCGCAACTCGCCCGGCCCCCACCGTTCGCCCGGCCTCCACCGGCGCCCCGGTGGTCACCGGGCGGCCCTCCGGATGTACGGGGTGAGAGCCTCGGGGTCGGTCGCGGGGGCGGGCGGGGCGGCGACGAGGGCGTGGCCGGGGGTGAGGACGCAGAGCTGTCCGGCCTCGGCGCCGAGGGCGGTGCGCCAGAGGACGGCGGCGGGGACGGGCCGGGCGGTGGTCGGCACCAGGAGCCCGCCGTCGTGGCCGAGGTAGCGGGCGCCGTCCGCCCAGGGGAGGTCGTCCTCGGCGCCGAGGACGAGCAGTGCGGTGTCGTCGGCGAGGACGCCGAGCCGGGCGCCGTCGGCGATCCGGTCCCGGGTGGCGGCGGCCAGCGCGGGGACCGCCTCGTCGGTGGCGAGGACGGCGGCGGCGGTGAGCGGCGGTTCGCGGCGCTCCCAGCCGAGTCTGACGGCGGGCGGTGCGGCGGGCGGCGCGGCGGGAGCGACGGAGGGCGCGACGGAGGGCGGTGCGGCGGGAGCGACGGCCGGAGACGGGGCCGACGGGGCGTCGGGCGGCACGGTGGTCACGAGGGCGCGACCGCCGCGACCAGCTCGGCCCGTATGCCGGCCAGGCCGGCGGGCAGGTCCGCGGGGGCGAACCCGGCGTCGATCTCCCGCAGGGCGGCCTCCAGCCGGAGCCGCGCGTCGCGGCCCCCGGGCAGCTCGCGGTGGGCGGCGAGCAGCTCGGCCCCGGTGCGGGTGAGCCGTTCGGCGCGCGCGGCCGAACTGCGCGACAGTTCCTCGGCGGCGTGCACGAGGCTCTGGTTGGCGGCCTTCTCGATGAGGTCGCCGAGGGTGTCGCGGGCGAGCGCCTGGGTGTCGGCGGTCGGGGCGATCAGCGGCAGCACCCACAGGTCGCGGGCGGAGGCGGTGGTACGGCCGTCCAGGACGGCGGCGGCGGCGACCAGCCGTTGCGAACGGACGGCCCGCCGGTCGCCGATCGGCACGCCGGCGGCGCGCAGCCGGCGCAGCGCGGCGCCGAGCAGCGGGGTGACGTCGTCCAGGTCGCAGGTGCGGGCGGCGGCGGCGAGCCGGTCGAGGGCGCCGAGCAGGTCGGTGGGCCGGACGGGGGCGGCGGCGGGCCTGCGCCCGGCCTCCAGCAGTTCCTCCAGCCGGGCGTCGGCGACCGGCTCCACGAAGACGCGGGCGAGGAAGCGGTCGGCGAAGGCGGCGAGCGCGGGGTCGTCCGGCAGGTGGTTGGCGGCGCCGACACAGACCCGCAGCGGGCTGGCGAGGACGGTTCCGCCGCGCCGGAAGACGCGGTCGTTGAGCAGGCCGAGCAGGGTGTTGAGGACGGCCGTGGAGCCGAGGAAGACCTCGTCGAGGAAGGCGATGTCGGCCTCGGGCAGCATGCCGGCGGTCTCGAACTCGACCCGGCCCTCGCGCAGGCTGCGCAGGTCGACGGGGCCGAACAGCTCGTTGGGTTCGGTGAACCGGCCGAGCAGGTACTCGAAGTAGCGTCCGCCGAGCTGCGCGGCGACCCGGCGGACGGCCTCGGACTTGGCGGTGCCGGGCGGGCCGACGACCAGCAGGTGCTCTCCGGCGACCGCGCAGAGCGCCACGACCTCGGCCACCGTCTCACGGTCGATCATGCCCCGGCCGGCGGCGGCCACGGCGGCGCCGATCAGTTCGGCGTCCGGCCGGAGCGCGGCGGCGGGGTCGGCCGCCGGGTCGCCCGCCCGGCCGTCCACCAAGTCGCCCACGAGGTCGTCCGCACAGGAGGGCGCAGGTACGGGCGCAGGTACGGGCTCGGATGCGGGTGCGGGCTCGGCCGTGCGGGCGGCGGTCGGGATGCTGGTGTCGGTCACGAGCACCGGAGTCTACGGTGGCCGCACCGGGGGCGACCAGCGGTTTCGGAGGGGGCCGGAGGGGGTCAGTACTTGATCCGTTCCCAGCCCCGCTTCGGCGCCCGGTCGGCGAGCTGCTCCGGGTCGCGGCTGCGGTAGACGATGTAGGGGCGGAACAGGTACTGCACGGGGGCGCTGAACATGTGGACCAGGCGGGTGTACGGCAGCAGGGCGAACAGCGCCAGGCCGACCACCGCGTGGAGCCTGAACGCGAGCGGGACGTCGGCCATCAGCCCGACGTCGGGCCGGAGGGTGAACAGGCTGCGGGCCCACGGGGCGATGGTGGTGCGGTAGTCGTACCCCTCGCTCACCGAGGAGTGCATCAGCTTGGCGACCAGCCCCAGGACGATCGCACCCAGCAGCACGACGTACATCAGCTTGTCGTTGCGGGTGGTGGCGCGGAACACGGCCGCGTTGCGGCGCCGGCGGTAAAGCAGCATCAGGATCCCGGCCACCGCCAGGGACCCGGCCGCGCAGCCCGCGAAGAGCGACACCAGGTGGTAGGCGTGCTCGTCCAGGCCGACGGCGTCCGTCCACGAGGCGGGGACGAACAGGCCCATCAGATGGCCGGCGAGGACGAAGAGGATGCCGTAGTGGAACATCGGCGAGGCGATGTTCAGCAGCCGCGACTCGTAGATCTCGGAGGAGCGGGTGGTCCAGCCGAACTTGTCGTAGCGGTACCGCCAGACCAGGCCGGAGACCAGCAGCACGGCGGCCAGGTACGGCAGCACGCCCCAGAGGAAGGTGTTCATCGGAGGAAGGTGTTCATCGGCGGACTCCGCTCAGGAGGGCAGGACGGGGAGCAGGCCGAGGTGGCCGTAGGGCGGGTCCGCGTCCAGGCCCACCTGCTCGCGCGGCGGCCCGCTGCGGGCGAGCGCCCGGGCGGCGGCCCGGTCCTTGGGGGACGGTCCGGGCAGGGTCGCGCAGACGGCGACGAGGACGTCGGCGTACGGCGTGCCGTGCTCGGTGAGGGCGAGCCGGAGGAGTTCGAGGGCCGGCCGGTGCTCGCGCAGCAGCGCGTCCGAGCCGGTGGCGGCCGCGAACTCCAGGACCGCGGGCAGGAAGTCGGGGAGCTCCTCGTCGGTGAACTCCAGGCCGTGCGCCCGGTAGACCTCCTTGAACCGGACCAGGGCCTCGCCGCGCCGCCGGGTGTCGCCGTCGGTCCACCAGCTGAGGTGGAGGCTGTGGCGCTGGGTGAAGTCGAAGGTCTCGACGTAGTCGGCGGCGAGTTCGGGGGCGGAGCGCGTCCCGGCGCGGGCGAGGAAGGCGCGCAGCGGTTCGGCGGCGGGGTGGCGGACCGGCCGGAGCTCCGCCGCCAGCAGCCGGAGGGTACCGGGGGCGTCCCGGTCGGGGTAGCAGAGCAGCACGGCGGCGGCCCGGCGCACCAGGGCGAGGTCCTCGGTCACCGGGGTTCCTCCTCGTCGGTCCGGTCGGCGGTCTGGCGTCTGCGCAGGGCGTGGAAGCTCTCGATCGTCACCATCGGCAGGGTCCGCCGGCCGGAGTCGGCGCCGACGGGCCCGTCGGCGCCGTCCGGCCCCATGCCCGGCCCTCCTTCGTGGTCGAGTCCGCAGCCGGTGGGGACGGCGGACTCCTCCAGCCGCTCGGCGTCGGCCCGCGCGGCGGTCGGGATGACGTACCGGTCCTCGTACTTGGCGACGGCGAGCAGCCGGAACAGCTCGTCGATCTGCGGACCGTCGAGACCGACGGCCCGGGCCGCGGCGAGGTCGGGCTCCCGGCCGAGGTTGACGGAGCGCATGTACGAGCGCATCGCGACGAGCCGGTCGAGGGCCGCGCGGACCGGGCGGGTGTCGCCCGCGGTGAACAGTTCGGCGAGGTATTCGAGCGGGATCCGCAGGGCGTCGATCGCACCGAAGAGGTTGCCGGGGTCCTCCCCGTCGTGGCCGCTCCGGGCGACCTCCTCGACGACCGGGGAGAGCGGCGGGATGTACCAGACCATGGGCATCGTCCGGTACTCCGGGTGGAGCGGCAGCGCGACCCGGTAGGTGCTGATGAGGGTGTGGACCGGCGAGCGGCGGGCGGCCTCGATCCAGTCGTGCGGGATGCCGTCGCGCTCGGCGGCCCGCCGCACCTCGGGGTCGGCCGGGTCGAGGAAGACACCCAACTGGGCTTCGTAGAGGTCGTGTTCGTCGGCCACGGAGGCGGCGGCGGCCACCCGGTCGGCGTCGTAGAGCATGACGCCGAGGTAGCGCAGCCGACCGACGCAGGTCTCGGAGCAGACGGTGGGCAGGCCGACCTCGACGCGCGGGTAGCAGAAGGTGCACTTCTCGGCCTTGCCGGTGCGGTGGTTGAAGTAGATCTTCTTGTACGGGCAACCGGTCACGCACTGGCGCCAGCCCCGGCAGCCGTCCTGGTCGACGAGGACGATGCCGTCCTCCTCGCGCTTGTAGATCGCGCCGGACGGGCAGGCGGCGACGCAGGACGGGTTGAGGCAGTGTTCGCAGATCCGGGGCAGGTAGAACATGAAGCTCTGCTCGAACTCGAAGCGGATCCGGCGGCCCGCCTCGGTGCGCATCCGCTCCACGTTGGGGTCCTCGGGCCCGTACGTGGGCGCGCCGCCGAGGTCGTCGTCCCAGTTGGGCGACCACTCGACCGTCATCGGTTTGCCGGTGACGAGCGAGTGCGGGCGGGCGACGGGGTAGTCGTCGCCGAGCGGCGCGTCGGTGAGGGCCCGGTAGTCGTACGTCCAGGGCTCGTAGTAGTCCCGGAGGGTGGGGAGCACGGGGTTGGCGAAGATCGAGGCCAGCTTGAACAGCCGGCTGCCCTGCCTGAGCCGGAGCCGGCCCCGCCGGTCGAGCCGCCAGCCGCCCCGCCACTTCTCCTGGTCCTCGTAGCGGCGCGGGTAGCCGAGTCCGGGGCGGGTCTCGACGTTGTTGAACCAGGCGTACTCCATGCCCTGCCGGTTGGTCCAGGTCTGTTTGCAGGTGACGGAACAGGTGTGGCAGCCGATGCACTTGTCGAGGTTCATGACCATGGCGACCTGGGCCATGACGCGTCCGACGGGAGCTTCACGCTGGGGCATCAGTACCGCACCTCCTGGCTGCGGCGGCGGATCACCGTCACCTCGTCACGCTGGTTCCCGGTCGGGCCGAGGTAGTTGAACGCCCACGAGAGCTGGGCGTAGCCGCCGATCAGGTGGGTCGGTTTGAGCAGCACCCGGGTCAGCGAGTTGTGGATGCCGCCGCGCCGCCCGGTGGTCTCCGACCGGGGGACGTTGACGGTGCGTTCCTGGGCGTGGTGCATGTAGACCGTGCCGGGCGGCATGCGGTGGGAGACGACCGCGCGGGCGACGACGACGCCGTTGCGGTTGACGGCCTCGATCCAGTCGTTGTCCTCGACGCCGATGGCCGCCGCGTCCTCGACCGACATCCAGACGACCTGTCCGCCCCGCGAGAGGGCGAGCATGAAGAGGTTGTCCTGGTACTCGGAGTGGATCGACCACTTGTTGTGCGGGGTGAGGTAGCGGACCGTCACCTCCCGCTGCCCGTCCGGTCCGAGGGCGGGTTCGCCGAACAGCCGGTGCATGTCCAGCGGCGGCCGGTAGACGGGCAGCGCCTCCCCCAGCTCGTGCATCCAGTCGTGGTCGACGAAGAAGTGCTGCCGGCCGCTGAGCGTGTGCCAGGGCTTGAGGTGCTCCGTGTTGAGGGTGAACGGGCTGTAGCGGCGTCCGCCCGCCTCGCTGCCGGACCACTCGGGCGAGGTGATCACCGGGACCGGCGCGGCCTGGGTGTCGGCGTAGCCGATCCGCCGGCCCTCGTGCTCGGCGGCGAGGTGCGCCATCTGCTGCCCCGTACGGGCCTCCAGGGTGCGGAACCCCTGGGTGGCCAGCCGGCCGTTGGTGGTGCCGGACAGTGCCAGTACGGTGTCGGCCGCCTTGACGGCGGTGTCCAGCGCGGGGCGGCCGTCGGCGGGGCCGCCGCGGACCACCCCGTTGAGGCGCCTGAGGTACTCGACCTCCTCGTCCGGCCGCAGGGCGATGCCCTTGGCGGGCAGGCCGAGCCGTTCCACCAGCGGGCCGAGGGCCGCCATCTTGGCCCCGATCGCGGTGTAGTCGCGTTCGACGACGGTCAGGTTCGGCAGGGTCGCGCCGGGCACCGGCGCGCACTCCCCCTGGCGCCAGTCCAGGGCGACGCCGCCGGGCTGCGCCGTCTCGCCGGGGGTGTCGTGCTGGAACGGGGTGGCGACCAGGTCGTGCCGGGTGCCGAGGTGGTCGCGCGCCAGCTCGCTGAAGCGCCCGGCGATCGCGTGGAAGGCCTCGAAGTCGGTGCGCGCCTGCCAGGGCGGGTCGATCGCCGGGGTGAAGGCGTGCACGTACGGGTGCATGTCGGTGGAGGAGAGGTCGTGCTTCTCGTACCAGGTCGCGGCGGGCAGCACGACGTCCGACAGCAGCGTCGACGAGGTCATCCGGAAGTCCAGCGAGAGCAGCAGGTCGAGCTTCCCCTCCGGTGCCTCCTCGTGCCAGCGGACGTCGCGGGGGCGGACCGACTCGTCGGCCTCGCGGGCGCGCAGCGAGGAGTGGGTGCCCAGCAGGTGCCGGGTGAAGTACTCGGCGCCCTTGCCGGAGGAGCCGAGCAGGTTGGCCCGCCACAGCGTCATCACCCGGGGCCAGTTGGCGGGGGCGTCCGGGTCCTCGCAGGCGAACCCGAGCCGCCCGGCGGCGAGTTCGTCGACCACGTGGTCCTTCGGGTCGCGGCCCCGGGCCCGGGCCTCGTCGACCAGGTCGAGCGGGTTGCGGTCGAAGGTCGGGTAGGACGGCATCCAGCCGAGCCGAGCCGAACGGGCCAGCAGGTCGACGGTGGCCAGGCCGCGGAACCGGCCGGTGCCGAGCGGGGACGCGAGGACGTCCGCGGAGAAGGTGTCGTAGCGCCACTGGTCGGTGTGGAGGAAGAACCACCCGGTGCCGATCATCTGCCGGGGCGGGCGGGCCCAGTCGGCGGCGCCGGCCAGGGTCGCCCAGCCGGTCGACGGGCGGCACTTCTCCTGGCCGACGTAGTGCGCCCAGCCCCCGCCGTTGCGGCCCTGGCAGCCGGTGAGGGTCAGCAGGGCGAGGAACGTGCGGTAGATCGTCTCGGAGTGGAACCAGTGGTTGGTCCCGGCGCCCATCAGGATCATGCACCGGCCCTCGGACTCCTCGGCCGTCCGCGCGAACTCCCGTGCCACGCGCACCGCCTGGGCCGCCGGCACGGAGGTGTGCAGCTCCTGCCAGGCGGGGGTGCCGGGCGTTCGCCCGTCGTCGTAGGAGGACGGCCAGTGCCCCGGCAGGTCGGCGCGGCCGACCCCGTACTGGGCGAGCAGGAGGTCGTACACGGTGGTGACCAGCGGCCCGTCCGGGCCGCCGAGCCTGGTCGCGGGCACACCCCGGCGGACGGTCTCGCCGCGGCCCTGGCCGTGCTCGCCGCCCTCGGTGTCGAAGCGCGGCAGCAGCACCTCCACGGGCTCCGCGGCCCCGTCCGCGTACAGCGACAGGCGCGGGCGGACGTCCTGGAGGTCGAGGTTCCACCGGCCCTTGCCGGACTCGGTCCAGCGGAAGCCGAGCGAGCCGTTGGGCACGGCCGGGCGCCCGGTCGCCTCGTCGAGCACGGCGAGCTTCCACTCGGCGCCCTCTCCGGTGTCGCCCAGGTCGCTCGCCCGGACGAACTTGTCGGCCACGAACGCCCCGTCCCGGGCGGTGAGCGTGACCAGGAACGGCAGGTCGGTGAAGCGGCGGACGTAGTCCTCGAAGAACGGCGTCGGCCGGTCCACGAAGAACTCGCGCAGGATCACGTGCCCCATCGCGAAGGCGAGCGCGCCGTCCGTCCCCGGGTGCGGGTGCATCCACTCGTCGGCGAACTTGGTGTTGTCCGCGTAGTCCGGGGAGACGGCCACCACCTTCTGGCCCCGGTAGCGGGCCTCGGCCATCCAGTGCGCGTCCGGGGTCCGCGTGACGGGCACGTTGGAGCCCCACATCATCAGGTAGGCGGCGTCCCACCAGTCACCCGACTCCGGGACGTCGGTCTGGTCGCCGAACACCTGCGGCGAGGCGACCGGCAGGTCCGCGTACCAGTCGTAGAAGGAGAGCATCGGGGCGCCGATGAGGGAGTGGAAGCGGGCGCCCGCCGCGTGCGACACCATCGACATCGCGGGGATCGGCGAGAACCCGGCGATCCGGTCCGGGCCGTACTGCCTGACGGTGTGGACGTGCGCGGCGGCGATGATCTCCACCGCCTCGTCCCAGCTCGCCCGGATGAGCCCGCCCTTGCCACGGGCCCTCTGGTAGGCGCGGCGGCGCTCCGGATCCGCCTGGATGTCGGCCCAGGCCAGCACCGGGTCCTTCAGCCGGCCCAGCGCCTCGCGGTACAGCTCCAGCAGCGTCCCGCGCACGTACGGGTAGCGCACCCGGGTGGGCGAGTAGGTGTACCAGGAGAAGGCGGCGCCGCGCGGGCAGCCGCGCGGCTCGTACTCGGGCCGGTCCGGGCCGACGGACGGGTAGTCGGTGGCCTGGGTCTCCCAGGTGATGATCCCGTCCTTGACGTAGACCTTCCAGCGGCACGACCCGGTGCAGTTGACGCCGTGGGTGGAGTGGACGACCTTGTCGTGGCTCCAGCGGTCCCGGTAGAAGGCGTCCGACTCGCGTCCGCCGGTGATCCGCACGCTGTGCAGGTCGGCCGCCGCCGTCCCGGGGCGGAAGAACCGGCCGGCCCGCAGCAGCGTGGCCCCCGGCTCGCCCGCCGGCCGCACCTCGCCGGTTCCGCCCGCCGGCCCCGGCTCGCTCGTCGGCTCGCGCACCTGGCACCTTCCCGTTCCGGACCCGCCCGTGGGGCCATCGAACCCGAGGGCGGCCCGGCGCGCGCGGCGGGAGGTCCCATCGGGTGGGCGGCCTCCCCGCACTGGGCCTTCCCGTCCGACCCCGCCCTGTCCCGCCCCGCCCCGCCCCGCCCCGCCCCGTCCCGTCCCGTCCCGTCCCGTCCCGTCCCGTCCGACCGGCGTGCGGGGGCGTTCCGACTGGCGGGACCGGCGCGCGGGCGCTGCGATGGAGGTCATGAACGAGCCCAGCGACCGCCGGTGGGCCGCGCCGCCCCCGGGGGCCGGCGCGGTGGTGATGGCGACCGGGATCATCTCGGTCGGCTTCCACCTCACCGGCTTCGACGTGCTCTCGACGGTGGCGCTCGTCCTGGCCGCGGCGATCTGGCTGCTCCTCGCGGCCGGCTTCGCCGCGCTGCTGGTCGGCGACCGGCGGGGTTGGACCTCCCTCGCGCGGACCCCGCCCGCCCTCACGGCGGTGGCCGCCACCGACGTGCTCGGCGTCCGGCTCGACCTGCTGGGCTGGACCGGGACGGCCGCCGCGCTGCTCGTCCTCGCCACCGCGGCCTGGCCGGTCCTGCTTACGGCGGTGCTGCGCCACCTCGGGCGGCGGATGCCGGGCGCGGCGTTCCTGATCTGCGTCGCCACCCAGGGCCTCGCCGTACTGGCCGCCGTCCTCGCCCCGCAGACCACCGACTGGCTCGCCCGGGCGGCCCTGCTGCTGTTCCTGCTGGGGCTGGTCCTGTACGGGGACGCGCTGTTCCGCTTCGACCTCCGCCAGGTGGCGACGGGGGCCGGCGACCACTGGGTCGCGGGCGGGGCCATGGCCATCTCCGCCCTCGCCGGTTCCAAGCTGCTCGCGTCGGGGGTCTGGTCGGGGACGGCGCGCTCCGTCCTGCGGACGACCACCCTCGTCCTGCTCGCACTCGCGCTCGCCTGGTACCTGGTCCTGCTCTGCGCCGAACTCCTGCGCCCCCGGACCGGGTACGACCTGCGCCGCTGGTCCACGGTCTTCCCGCTGGGCATGACCGCCGTGGCGTGCCTCTCCACGGCCGCCGCCGCGCGGGTGCCCTGGCTGGACACGCTCGGCCGCCCGCTGCTGTGGGTCGCCGCGGCGGTCTGGCTGCTCACCGCCTGGGGGGCGGTCCGCCGGGTCCGGCGGGTCCGCCCGTCGCGGCGGACCGGGGAGCCCGTCGCCGTCCGGGACGGCTGACCCCGCGAGGTCCCGGCGGCCCTCCGGCCGGGCCGCCCGGGGCCGCGCGGGCTCCCGGCTCGCGGGCTCCGGGCAGCCGGGCAGCCGGGCAGCCGGGGGCCGCCGGGCCGCCGGGCTGCCTGCGGCGCGGGCCTCACAGATCCCGGCGGCGCAGGACGATCACGGCGACCAGCAGGGAGAGGACCGGCCAGGCCGCGTACGCCGCCCAGGAACCGCCGACCGTCGCCGGGTACGGCGGGAGGAGCGTCTCCGTCAGGTCGACCCTGGCCAGCCGCTGCCAGGCGGTGAGCGGCATGGCGTGCCCGACGAGGGCCGTCCAGCGGTTGCTCTCGGAGAAGGACGCCGGGGCGAGGAAGAGCAGCAGGACCGTGGTGACCACGGTGCCTGCGGCGTGCCGGATCAGGACGCCCAGAGCCAGGCCGACGAACGCGCAGACCGGGGCCAGCAGCGCGGCGGCCGACACGACCCGCAGAGCGCCGGGGTCGGTGATCGACAGACCGAGGTGCCGGCCCGACAGGATCGCCTGGCCGAAGCCGAACGACACGCCCGCGGTGAGGCCGCCGTAGCCGAGCATGGCCACCGCCAGGACGGACGCCTTGGCCGTCACCACCGCGCGGCGGTCGGGGACGGCCGCGAGCGTGGTGCGGATCATCCCCGTGGCGTACTCGCTGACGATCACGACGGCGCCGACGCTGCCGGCGACGATCATCACGATGTCGGCGGCGAACACGGTGAACGAGGCGTTCGTCGCGGCCCACGAGGCCCCGGCCGCCGACACCGGGTCGTCGGGGGTGGTGTGGTCGTAGGTGTACTTCGCGGCCTTGAGGTTGGCGCCGATGACGACCAGGGCGCTCACGCCCAGCACCCACGGCATCGAGCGGAGCGACCAGAACCTGATCCACTCGGCGGCGAACAGGTCGCGGAACCGGGCGCGGGGCTCGGTGCCGGCCCGGGGCACGCTGGCGGTCCGGGGACCGGTGGCGGTCCGGGGCCTGGGCGGGGCGCCGGCCGGCGCGCTCACCGGGGCGCCGATCGGAGTGGTGGGCGCGCTCATCGGTGGTCTCCTGCGGCGTACTCGACGCTGTCGGCGGTGAGTTCCCTGAAGGCGTCCTCCAGGGAGGCCGCACGGGTGGTCAGCTCCTGGACCAGGAGCCTTCGTTCGAGGGCGAGTTCGCCGATCCGGCTCGCGTCGAGGCCCGTCACGGTGAGCGAACCGTCACCGCCCTCCGGCCGGACGGTGCCGCCCGCGGCCCTCAGCACGGCCGCGAGCGCGGCGGGTTCGGCGGTACGGACGGACACGGCCTGCCGGGTGCCGCGGGCGGCGAACTCCGCCACGCTCTCGGCGGCGATCAGCTCGCCGCGCCCGATGACCACCAGCCGGTCCGCGGTGTGCTCCATCTCGCTCATCAGATGGCTGGAGACGAACACCGTCCGGCCCTCGGCCGCGAGGCGTCGGAACAGGCCGCGCACCCAGAACACCCCCTCCGGGTCCAGCCCGTTGAGCGGCTCGTCGAACAGCAGCACCGGCGGATCCCCGAGCAGCGCCGTCGCGATGCCGAGTCGCTGCCTCATACCGAGCGAGTACCCGCCGATCCGGCGGCCCGCCGCCCCGGCCAGCCCGACCTCCTCCAGCACCTCGTCCACCCGGCCGCGCGGCAGCGCGTTGCTCCGGGCCAGTGCCCGCAGATGGGCCCGGCCGCTGCGACCCCCGTGGACGTCGCCCGCGTCGAGCAGGGCGCCGACGTGGCGCAGACCGCGCGGCCGGTCCCGGAACGGGCGGCCGTCGACGGTGACGGTGCCGCCGGTGGGGTCGTTGAGACCCAGGACCATGCGCAGGGTGGTGCTCTTGCCGGCGCCGTTCGGCCCGAGGAAGCCGGTGACGTGGCCGGGGTGGACGGTGAAGGTGAGGCCGTCGACCGCGGTGGTGCGGCCGAAGCGCTTCGTCAGTTCACGGACTTCGATCATGGGCTCAACGGTGCCGGGGCCGGGCCCGCCGGGGCATCGGACCGGGGTCGACACCCGACCGGAGGGACTGTCACCCCTGGTCGTACGACCGTGGTCCGATGGCGGGGCCCGGTCGCCTGGATACGATCACCGCATGTCAGCGCCGCTCCCCCCGCCCCTGTCCACGTCCCCGGCATCGTCGCCGCCGTCGCCGTCGCCGTCGCCGGGGACCGTGCCGCCGACGAAGCGCGTGCCGCCGGGTGTGTGGACGGCCCTGGCCTGGTGCCTCTCGCTGGTGTACCCCTTCGTGGTGGTCGGCGCGCGCCCGCACACCGTCCCGTCCGACCGGCCCGGCCTCCCCCCGGAGCTCCAGGGCTGGACCACCACCGTGCTCGCCACCCTGGTCGCGTTCGCCGCCGCCGCGCTGCTGCGACGGTGGCCACTGCTGTCCACGGGCCTCCTGCTCGCGGCCACCGTCGCGCAGACGGAGACCTGGCGCTCCGACGTGCAGCTGCCCCCGACGGCGCTGCTGGCGGTCGACGCCGCGCTCTGCCTGGTCGCGGCCACCCGACCGCGTCGCACCTCGCGCGCCGTCTTCGCGTTGGTGCTGGGCGTGCTGGTCGCCCACCTGGGCATGATCAGCGAGCTCGGCGGCGGTCTGCTCAGCGGTACCGGCGTCGGCGCCTCGGACGGGGGCATCCTGGTCGCCGTCATCGCCTGGCTGGTCGGCCGGTCCGTGCGCCAGTCCCGGGAGCACGCCGAGACGTTGAGCGCCCGGGCGGCCGCCCAGGCCGCGACCGCCGAACGGCTGCGCATCGCCCGCGAGATGCACGACACGGTGGCGCACAGCATCGGCATCGTCGCGCTGCAGGCCGGCGCGGCACGGCGGGTCATCGACACCCGGCCGGACCGGGCCCGCGAGGCCCTGGCCGAGATCGAGGCCGCGGGGCGGGAGACGCTCGCCGGCCTGCGCCGGATGCTCGGGGCGCTGCGCCAGGCCGACCGGGAGGACCACGCCGGCACGGACGCCTCCCGGGGCCCGGCTCCGCACGCGGGCACGGGCGCCGCCCCGGGCGCGGCCACGGTCACCGCCCCGCACGCGGGCGCCGAACCGACTCCGCCGCACCGGCCACCGGGCCTCGCCGGACTGGACCGGCTCACCTCCGCGACGACGGCCGCCGGCGTGCGGGTCGACGTCCACTGGCACGGCGAACGGCGCCCGCTCCCGCCGGAGGTCGACCTCGCCGCCTTCCGCATCATCCAGGAGTCGGTCACCAACGTGGTCCGCCACGCGGCCACCCCGTCCTGCCGGGTGTCCGTCGACTGCCGGAACGCGGACGAGGTGGCCGTCGAGATCACCGACGCCGGCCTCGGCCGCAGGAACACCTCCGGCAGCGGCTACGGCCTCGCCGGTCTGCGCGAGCGGGTCGCCCTGCTGAACGGCGAGTTCCACGCCGCGCCCCGGACGGGTGGCGGCTTCCGGGTCGCGGCCCGGTTGCCCGTGCCGGGAGGGGTGCGATGACCGTCCGCGTGGTGCTGGCCGACGACCAGCCGCTGGTCCGGGCCGCGTTGGAGATGGTCATCTCGGAGACCACCGACCTGGAGGTCGTCGGCGAGGCCGGAACCGGTGCCGAGGCGGTCCGGCTGGCCGGGGAACTGCGCCCCGACGTCGTGGTGATGGACATCCGCATGCCCGGCATGGACGGCATCGAGGCCACCCGTCTGGTCACCGCCGGCCCGGAACCGGCGCGCGTCGTGGTGCTCACCACCTTCGACGAGGACGAGTACGTCTACGCCTCCCTGCGGGCGGGGGCGTCCGGATTCCTCGTCAAGGACATGGCGTTGGACGACATCCTCGCCGCCGTCCGGGTGGTCGCCGCCGGGGACGCCCTGATCGCGCCGAGCGTCACCCGGCGCCTGATCGCCGAGTTCGCCGGCCGGCCCGAACCCGCCCCGGCGCCGGCCTCCGCAGCTGCGCCGGTGGCGGCGGCGCGACGGATCGGCGGCGTCACCGACCGGGAGCGGGAGATCCTCACCCTCGTCGGGCGCGGCCTGTCCAACGGCGAGATCGCCGGGGAGCTTGTCCTGTCGATGGCCACCGTCAAGACGTACGTGACACGGCTGCTCTCCAAGCTCGACGCGCGTGACCGCGTCCACCTGGTGATCCTGGCGTACGAGGCGGGGCTGGTCACACTGCCCCGCTGAGCCGGCCGCTCCCCGCCGGGCTTCCTTCCCTCCGGGCTTCCTTCCCACCCGCCTCCGCCGTGTCGACCGCACCTCCCGCGGCTCCCCAGGGTAGGAATGGCTCGCGGGGGCCGGAGCGGCGAGGCGGAGGACCACCGATGGCGACGGACGGGCAGATCGTACGGCAACTGCACGACCTCTGGAGCGAGTTGGCTCCGGACGGTGAACCGCCCGCACTGGTGGCGGCGTTCGCGAACGTGTTCTCGGCTCATCGGAGCCGCCGGGCTGGCTCCCGGGGGCTCCGTGCGGATGTGTTCACCCCTTCCACAGGCCGGCGCCGTTGCCCTGCTTGAGTGTCTGCTGGGGGTCGTAGCCGGGGAAGGAGCGTTCGAAGAGCCAGCTGTAGAGCATCTCCCGGCAGATCTGCGGTTGGAACGCCGGGACCTGGTGTCCGGAGTCGGGCACGGCGACCTGCGTCACCTTGCCGTGGCGGCCCAGCCCCTGCGGGAGAGCCGCTCCGCGTCGGCCGAAGTCGGCAATCCGGATGAAGGTCCGGGAGCAGCAGCCGCGCGGCCACGGTGATCGTCTGCGTGGTGCTCCGGCTTGGGGAAGTGCTGGCCCGGCGGGGGCGATCCGGTACCGGTGCAGAACTGGGACCTTCCAGGGTCGGCTCCGGTCGGTGGCATTGCTGGTACCGCACGGTGAGTGGACCGCCCGCGGGTGTCCTACCGGATGAGCAGAGCCGTTCGGAGCGTGGGTTCGCCTAGGTGGGCGAGGAGTTGGTGGTCGGCCGACCAGCCGGCCTCCCCGTCTGCGTGACGGTCACCCATCTCGACGGCCTGCTCCTCGGCCGCTCCGCCTTCCGTCACCCCGTCAACTACCGTTCCGTCGTCGCCCACGGGCTGGCACATCAGGCCACCGACGAGGACGAGCCGCGCCAGGCCCTGGAAGCGGTCGTCAACCACGTCGCCCCGGGCCACGCCGCTGAACTACGTCGCGGTCCTGCGCCTCGACCCGACATGAAGGAGGCCGCCCCCGACCAGGAAGTCATCCTCACCGTCCACGAGCTCAAGCGCCTCGCGCGGAACGCGGCCGAGCTGATGACGCTCTCCGGCCAACTGCAGGCTGCCGGCGTCCAGCTCGAACTCCTCACCGGCCCGCTCACCGGCATCCACGACCCCAACGGCATGGGCGCCATGTTCTTCGCCGTGCTCGCCGCGGCCGCGCAGATCGAGCGGAACTACATCCGGGAGAAGACCCTCGAAGGCCAGGTGTCCTCCGCCTCCAAGGGCAACCACGGCGGCCAGCCCAAGGTCATCGACGACGACATGCTCACCTTCGCCCAGGCGCTCAAGGACAAGGGCGTCCCTGTCCCCGAGATCGCCAAGAAGCTCACCATCAAAAGCGGCAAGAACAAGGACCAGCACCCCTCGGCCGCCTCGGTGTCCGGGCCCCCGCCGAAGCCGAGGCGGCCGGCGCCGTCCCCGTCGACCATGAACCGCCCCTGCGGCCCGAGCGGGCGGGCCCGCATCCGGCGCCCCGACGAGCCACTGACCGCCGAGGAACTCGACCTCCGCGAACGCCTGATCGCCCAACGCGCTGAACTCAGTGAGCACGAGGGCACGTGGACTTGGATCAGAGACCGCACCCGTAGGCGCAGTCCCCTGACACAGGGTGACGATCGGCCGACAGCTACGGCGAATACGCGACCCCTGAACATGCGGGCCTACCAGCACCGAGGCCGTCGTCGAGGTCGCCGACACCTGCCCGGTCCTGGACCCGCGGGAGGTCCCCGCGCTCTTCGGACCGTTCCAAGGCGGCCGGCAGCGCAGCGACGACGGCTCCGGACTCGGCCTCGCCGTCGTCCGGGCGATCACCGGCACGGTCACCGCGACCCCGTACCGCGGCGGCGGCCTCACCGTCCGCGCGTCGAACTGCCCCGTCGCGGCCGCACCGCTCCCCCACCGCACGGCAGCACCCCGGCCCGGTGACCGACACCGTCAGCGGTGACCCGCGGGCGCGGGTCACCGCCGTATCACCCATTCCGCCGCAAGGCAGTACGCCACCGCCCGGACCCTCCCGGGCACTCGCGGGCCCATCGGTCCAGCCCCGTAGCAGACGGCGAGACAGCGAGGGGCGTTGAGGGCGGCAGCGCCGTCGCAGACCTCGCAGGCGTCGAAGACGGACGAGGCTGGCGGCGTGCCGGGGCGGGGCGCTCTCCCGGGCGGGGGCGTGCCCGTGCGGGCGGGGCCGCCGGTGCGCGAACGCCCCCGCCCGGAGTTGCGGCGGGTTGTTCACGCCGGTGTGCGGGTCAGTACTGGGTGGTGACGGTGACGCCGTTGAAGGCGGTCCTGCCGTAGAGGGTGATGTAGCGGTAGCCGGCGGTGGTGTTGGTGACGGTGATGCTCTGGGTGCCGGTGCTGTTGGTGGAGGAGGCGGTGTAGGCGGTGTTGGAGGCCCAGGTGTCGGTGTTGTAGTAGAGGTGGGCGGTGCCGGTGCCGCCGGTGGTGGTGACGTTGAGGGTCACGGTGCCGGCGGGCAGGTGGATGTACAGCTTGTCCTGCTCGCCCGCGGCGGCGGTCCGGCCGGTCCGGAAGCAGTTGCGGTCCATGGCCCGCGGGTCGGTCCCGGTGCAGGCGGTGGGGGCGGCGGGGGTGGTGACAGTGACGGGCCTGCTGGTGGTGGCGGTCTTCCCGTTGCTGTCGGTGACGGTCAGGGTGACGGTGTAGGTGCCGGGCCTGGTGTAGGTCTTCCACGGGGCGGTGTCCGTGGAAGTGGTGCCGTCGCCGAGGTTCCAGGCGCGGGAGGTGATGGTGCCCTTGCCGCCGGTCACCGTGGAGCGGTCGGTCAGTTGCGCGGTCAGGCCGGTGGCGGTGCTGTCGAAGGCGGCGGCCGGCGTGCCGGCGCTCAGGCAGGTGTCGCTGGCGCAGAGGTCGAGCCAGGTGTTGAAGCCGGCGTCGTAGCGGGTGCCGATGGCGTTGTAGTAGGCGTACCCCTGGGCGTAGTTGCCGGTGCGGAAGTAGTGGAGCATGCCCTGGACGACGCTGGGGTACTTCTCGATCATGTGGCGGGCGGCCAGGTAGCCCCAGTGGTAGACGCGGACGACGTCGCTGTTGAGGTAGGTGCTCTGGAGCAGGGTGCTGAGCGGGTAGGTGTGCTTGGGGGCCTGGGTCACCGCGTTGGTGGCGGTGAGGCCGCGGTAGGTGTAGGAGACGTACTCGGCGACGCCTTCGATCCACCACAGGTCGGGGACGCTGGTCTGCTGGGTGAAGCCGCCCTTGAGGTTGTAGCGGGCGTCCAGAACGTGGGCGTACTCGTGGTTGAGGTTCCAGATCCGGGCGGTGAAGCCGTTGTCGGTGGGGTGCCGGTACATGATGGTGACGGGCTGGTTGGCGGGGTCGCCGGGGTCGCCGGTGAGGGTGATGCCGCCGTTGTTGGTGTTGGCGCCGTAGATCGCGCCGGCGTAGGTCTGGTAGTCCGCCCTGCCTGCGAAAACGGCTATCTGCACGGAGGACTCGTACTGGCCGGGTATGGGGCCGTTGTCGCGGACGAGGTTGTGGAAGAAGGCGTCCTCGCCCTTGAGGTCGGCGCAGACGGCGGCGAGGTCGGCCGGGGTGAGGTCCTGGGCCAGGATGCTCCGGGTGGCGTCGCAGGTGTGACGGACCGGCAGCGCGGCCGCGAGCAGCCGATCGTTCAGGTCGCAGATGCCGTAGGTGGAGCACTGGGCCGGGTCCAGGTAGTCGGCCATGCTCGCGGTGGCGACCCACAGGGGGGCGGTGGGGCCGGTGATCGAGGATCCGTCGAGGAGGGCCTTGACCAGCGGCCGCACCTTGGCCTGGAAGGCCGGGTACTTGACGAAGCGGGTGAGCACGCGGGCGGCGTTGGCGTCCAGGACCGCGTTGTCGGTGCCCAGCAGGTCGCGGTGCTCGCGGGCGAAGTCGTCGAGCGTGTCGATGAGGCTCGGGTCCGCGGTGACGGCGGCGAGGAAGTCCGGGTTGTTGTCGTGGCCCCGGTCCAGCGGGGTGAAGACGCTGTTGACGAGGGTGACCATGTTCCTGGAGCTGTCGTACGAGCGGTCGTAGGCGTTCAGCACCTGCTGGTAGGTGCTGAGGTAGCGGGCCTGCAGCCCGGCGCTGTCGGTGAGGACGACGACGTCGTTCGCGACCTCGCCGTTCGCGTCGGTGACGTCGGTGAAGTGCGGGCCGGCGACGAACGCGTCGATGCCGCGCGCGACGGCGTCGGTGAGCGACCTGTCGAAGCCCGGGATGCGCTGGGGGTCGTTGGACTGCACGTAGTAGCCCGCGCGCAGGAACAGGACGAGCTGCCACAGGCTCGTCGAGTTGTCCCCGGGGTAGGAGGCGGCGGCGTCCCGGAAGGCGTCGGCGACCGTCGCCATCCGGCTCTGGCGGAACACGGCCGAGGCCTCGGAGCCGGAGGTGTAGAACAGCGAGCCGATGCACGTGGGCGTCGACGCCTTGACGTAGGAGACGAGTGCGGCACCGGAGCGGGCGGCGAAGTCGGCCGGGGTGCAGGACTGGGCGGCCGTCGGGGCCGCGGACAGTGCCCGCGGCGAGGCCGTGGCCGAGGCGGTTCCGGAGGAAGCGGACCCGGGTGGGACGGGCAGGCCGAGCGGCGGGAGCTGCTCGGGCGTCAGTCGGCGGCTCTGCGGTGCGCTGTGCTCCGAGGGGTCCGCCGCGGCGGTGTCGGTGGGCGGCAGGAGGCTGCCCGGGGCCTGCTGGGCGCGGGGGGCGGTCCCCGCGGTGGGGGTGGCGGCCAGGCTGGGGCCGGCCGCCAGGCCGAGGAGAGTGGTGCCGGCCGCGATCGCGGCGAGCAGTCTGGGCATGCGTGAGGGCAGGCGCAACGTCGTTCCTTAGTGGGGGGGAAGGCAGACGGGCGCGCGGCAGGCGGGGGATGGGGGAGGCGGCCGGGGCGCGTCGAACGCATGCTCTCACGGTGCCTGACATGCCATCAATAGGGCGTGACATGTCACATGTCTTATAGAAAGGCGGATCCTGGCTCGGCGTCGGCGGCAACCAGCCGCCCTGGCCTGCCGGCCGGTCCGGCTCAGAAGCCTCTGAACACCACGCCCTGGTCGACGGCGCGGGCGAAATCCTCGAAGTCCATGTTCGCGATCGACAGGTTGTTCTCGATGCCCCAGAACTCCGCGGCGACAACCCGGATGAAGCGCCCCGGCCCACCCCACAGGCCCACGACGACGAGCGGCAGCTCGGCCGAGCCGAGCGCCACCGTGTCGCCAGGACGAGCAGCGGGTGCCGGTAGTCGCCCGGCAGCAGCTTCCTCGCCCCGGCACAGCGACCGGGTCGGCTCGCCTGGGCCGTCGCACCCGCGACTCTGCGGCCTTCCCCTCACGCTCACGATCTGCCATCCGAGATAGACCGGGCTCCTGAGGATCTTGCCGACGGTGCTGACCCGCACGGGGCCCCATGTGCGCCCGTCCATCCGTCAGCTGTCACTCCCAGCGTGATCCGCCGCTGCGATTTCCCCTGCGTCGCCTCGTCGTGGATACGCTCGATCATGGGCCAGCGCTTGCTGCCCTTCAGCTTGCCCTTCTTCGTGACCTTCAGCCCATCAGGCGGCGTGCCCAGCCACTTTCCGGCGTCCCGATCAACCGCTTTGGCGTCTCTGACCTTCTCCGGCAGCAGTCGGCTGTACTCACGAGCCTGCTCCGCCTCGGCAACGATGCGCATGCGGTCAGCGGGGACCTCGCTATCCAGCCGGTTGAGGTAGAAGTACAGCCTCTTCCCCGGCCTGTCGAGGACCTTCAACACGTCCCCCCCCTGACGGCTGTACCGCGAGGAGTCGTAGACCCACAAGCAGTCCGGCTCGCCGCCGAGAAGTGCCTGTAACGCCTCGTCGAAATCCGGACGCTTGACCCCGGCCTTGTAAGCAGACAGGTTCTCGCGGAAGACGCGGCGGATCGTGTAACCGTTCCGCTTGCCCCAGGCCCGCCCCTGGCTCTCCTGCGACTTCAACGACAGGATGTCTCGCGTGGTGGTTCCCCGGACCACCTGGGACTTCCGAAGGAGAAGATCCAGGTACTTCACCTTGCTCGCCACGGCCCCACACTCCGATCAGCAGAGCGCGTCGGCACCCAGAGGTGGACACCTGACTACGCGTTCTGGGGCCGATACTGCGCAGCCCTCGCCGAGGCGCTCCGCCGCCACCACGGTTTCGAGGACGAGGCCTGCGCGTTCTTCGACTTCTTCGGCCGGCCGGCCACCGGGCCGGAACGGGCCGCCGCCGAGGCGATCGGAGCGGCAGGGCTGACGGCGCCGGAGACGGACGCCGCACGCGAGTACGGCCGGCTCCTGCAAGCGTACGAACAGCTCTTCTGGAACACGCTCGCCGAGCTGCCCGGCGGCTGGTTGGACGAGCGTAAGGTCTGACAACGATTCCCTTCAGTCCCCCTCGGGCGTCCCCGTGTTCGGATCCGCCGACGTCTCCGCCGCGCCGGACCTGGCCCGGCTCAAGGCACGGATCCGCTCCACGGCCACGGCCTGGCCCCGGCCACGGCCTCGGCCTCGGCCTCGGCCTCGGAGGAGTAGATGCCGAGCGGCTGACGTCGTCGCCGTCCCGCTCGTCGAACGCAGTGGTCGAAGTCACCGTCGGCGAGCGGTGCGCGGCGTTTTCAGGACGGCTTCGGCCCGGCGCTCCGCCCGGCCGTCGACGCGTTCGTCCGACAAATTCGCTACCTGGCGGCCGGAGCGCCGTGATACACAACCGGGGTGCAAAACACTTTGGAGTTCCCCGAGGTCCTGCGGCTGATCGAAGACCGTTCGGCCGCGTTCCGCGCCGCGATCGCGTCCGCCCCCGACCTCGACGTCCAGGTCCCGGCCTGCCCGGACTGGACGCTGCGCGAACTGGCGCAGCACCTCGGCGACGGCCGCCGCCGCCAGGCCGCCATCGTCGCGGCGGGCCCGGGCGCCGCGCCCCCGGCGAAGACGGACCCGAAGGGCGCCCCGACCGCGCCCCGCGACCGCGAAGCCCTGGACGCCTGGCTCGCCGAGTCGACCGGGCTCATGCTCGACGCGATGCGCGAGGCCGGCCCGGACCGCGGCTGCTGGACCTGGTGGGGCCGCTCGCAGGCCCCGGAGACCAGCGGAGCCCTGGCCAGGCACCAGATCCAGGAGATCGCCGTCCACACCTACGACGTCCAGCTCACCCAGGGGGCCGCGCAGCCGCTGCCGACGGACGTCGCGGTCGAGGGCGTCGACGAGTTCCTGACGACCGTTTCGGCGACGACCGTCCCCTGGCCGTTCAAGCCGGCGACCATCGACCTGCACGCGACCGAGGGCCGCTCCTGGCGCCTGACCCTCAACGCCGACGGCGTCCACTGCGACGACCTCGCCGCCGACGCGGAGCCGGGCGACCTGGCGATCCGGGGCGCAGCCAGCGAACTGGTCCTCTACTTCTACGCGCGCATCCCGCTCGACGGCCTGGAGATCACGGGCGACACCGAGCCGATGGACCAGCTCGCGGAGTGGGACCCGAACGCGTAGGACGCGCACTTGTGACGCCTCTGTCGGTCGTGCGCGCGCTCCTGCGGGCGTCGCCGGACCGGAGTTGCGACCGTCGCGCGGCTGCGGGCAGGCTGCGGGCCGCCGTGGACGAAGGCCACGCCGCAGGTGCGCTGCAGGTCGTCGGGAGCCGGTCGGGCCGTCCCCGCTCGGCCCGGTTCCTGCGACGGTGGGCCGGACACCGCGCGGGCCGCACTCTGCGTTCGAGTGCGGCCCGCGCGGGGTGCCGTCCGGTCAGACCTGCCAGTGCGGCTTTCCGCTGACCATCCGGCAGGTGATCACCCGGCCACCGGCCTCGTGGGTGCTCTTGCCCAGGTCGTCGTTGCGGCAGAACTGGCCCGCCTTGTAGCAGTTGCCCGCGTTGGAGCGGATCTCGCAGTCCCCGGCCGCAGCCGCCTTGGTCTCGGGGGCCTTCGGCTCGGCGACCGGCGGCTCCGGGTCGGTGGGCGGCTGGGCCGTGGTCACCTTGGGCTGCGGCGCCGCCTTGGTGGGCGTCGGCTGCGCCTTGGGCGTCACCGGTGCGGCGGGCTGGACCGGCTTGGTGGGCTGGGTCTGCGGCGCGGGCGGCTGCGCGACCGCGGGGGGCGGCACCGCGACGTCCGTGGTCGGCGCGGCGGTCGGCGCCGGCGGGGTCGTCGGCTGGACGGGCGCGGCCGCGGGCGTGTTCGGCGGGACCACCGGTTCGGGCGCGGTCGCGGGGACGGTGGCAGCCGCGGTGGCGGACGTCGTGGCGGCCGAGGTGACGGTGTCCGCCGTCGTGGGGTCACAACCGGTCAGTGCGAGACCGACGGTGAAGACGAGTCCGGCGACGGCGGCCAGGCCGCGACGACCGCCGCGCATCCGTGAAGGCATGGACGTGAACGCTCCGTTCCACTTGAAAGAGGATCGTGAGTCAATCAGCTCTTCCACCGGACATGTCCATCATTCAAGCACTTGTGAGCAGATCGAGATCTGGCGATCACGGAGAGTCGATCATCGGGCAGATTCGATCACATTCAGCCCTACTTCTGTCACGCCCCCGGCCCACCGATCAGGGCGTGACGGGGATGTTCGTCAAGCCGGCAGTCGCCCGCGCGACGGTGTTGGACGCGTACACCACGTTGGGGCGTCCGGAGCAGGCGGACACGGAGGTGATCCGGATCGCGTACGCGCCGACACCGCCGAGGTCCGAGGTATTGCTGCGCCAGACGTTCCCGCAGCCGTTCGGGAAGGACGGCGTGGTGGCCGGATTGTGCGTCTCGTAACCGTTGGCGAAGGTCCCCGGCGAGGAGAACGTGCCCTTGTTGCCCTCGATCAGATAGCCGCTGCCCTTGACGTCGACCCACGAGTCGGCGGAGTTCTGGCCGCTGATGCCGCGTCCGTCGAACGTGTTGCCCCTGATCGTGCCGCCCGAGGTGCCCTCCTTCACGTCGACCCCCTCGGCCGTGACGTACGGCCCGATGCGGTTGCCCTCCACCAGCACCCGGTCCGAGCGGTCCGCGCCGTTGCTGTTGCCGTGGCAGCCCCAGTTGGAGTTCGCCGAACCGAGGTAGACGCCTTCGCCGTACTCGGGCTGGACCCGGCCGGTGTACTCGACGACCGCGTTGCGGAGCACCCCGTCGGCGGAGGAGCGGCGGAAGTGCACGCCCTCGTCGTCGATGTGGTGCACGTACAGGCCGTCGATCACCACGTGCGGCGAACCGTCCAGCACCACGCCCTTCTTGGAGTCCTTCACGGTGAAGCCGGTGAGGTTCCAGTACGACGCGCCGTACAGCCAGAGCCCGTAGCCGGAGTCCCAGCCGGAGGTGGGCGCCGGGCAGGAGGGGGCGGAGCCGGAGGGGCCGTCGTTGACCAGGACGGCGGTGCGCGGCCCGGTGAGCGTGACGGGCTTGTCGGCGGTGCCCGGCCGCTGGGCGACGAAGGCGCCCCGGTACTCACCGGGGGCGAGCCGGATCGTCTGCCCGGGCACGGCCTCCGCCAGCGCGGCCTTCAACTGGGCCGCGGTGGAGACGTCGACGGTCTGCGCGGCGGGGGCCGCGAAGGCCGCCGCCGGAACGGCGGGCACGAGCAGGGCCGCCGCCGCGGCGGCGAGGAGAGCGAAGCGGGGGAACACGCGACCTCCGGTGGAGTCGTCGACGAAGGATCAAGTAAAGCTCCCTAACTTCCTTCCCCGCACCGCCCGCCCTCACGCCGCCCCCGCGCCCGCATCCCGCCGAGACACCCGGCCGAGCCCCTCGACCGACCCCGAACCAGAACTCGGCAAGTACGGTCTGGTGGCGGGCCCCGCGCACATGCGCACGCTCGGCAGGGCCGTGTCCGAGCTCTCCGAGAGGCACTACCGATGCACCCGGGTGCTGCCCGACTGTCCGGGATCCTGCCACCGCACGCCGGAGCCGGCGATCCCGTCGACCGGGACGAGGCGGCCCGCAGGTAGGGCACTCCCTTCCCGGCGGACCACCGGGACTTCGTCTCCGTCTACGGTGGTGGGTCGACCAACAACTCACTCTCCGTCGGGCTGCCGCCGGAGGTTGTTCGCACGGCTGTCGGCGCCCCGTGCCGGCTCCCTCGGCTAAGAACGAGGCACGGTCGGCGCTCAGCGGCGGAACGCTGCTGTGGCGATCTCGATGAATGATCGGATCAACGGGCTGGTTTCCCCTCTGTTGCACACCACCACCACCCGGCTCGGCGCCATGTCGATCAGCGGCACCACGGTCAACTCTGCGGGCAGGTCGTGTCCGAGCGGCGCCAGGCCGACAGTGCCGTTCCACAGCACCGCGTGCAGGCACTCCTGGACGGCGCGCACGACTGGTCCCTCACGCGGCCTGCCGCCGTTCCAGTACTCCTGCCAGATGTGGTCGGTGCCCTGCGGGAACTGGAACCAGCGGCGGTCGCGCAGCTCGGCCAGCCGCAGCCGGTCGCGGCGGGCCAGCGGGTCGTCGGCGCGCAGCACGACGCCGACCGGATCGGCCCGCAGCGTACGCACCGTCAGGGCGGTCTCGTCGAACGGCGCCCGGGTGAGGGCGACGTCGACCAGTCCGGCGCGCAGTCCGCACGTCGGGTCGGTCAGATCGGTGTCGCGGATGCGGATGTCCAGGCCGGGGTGGTTACGGCGGTACGCCGCAGCCAGCCTGGCCACTCCCGGGTCCGTGCCGTCGCCCAGGATGCCGACGGTGATGGTCTCGGCGCCGGCTGCCGCGCTCACGCGTACCCGGACGCGGTCGGCGTGGTCGAGCAGGGCTCGCGCCTCGTCGAGCAGCACCGCGCCCACCGGAGTGAGCGTGACGCCGGTGGTCGAGCGGGCGAGGAGCAGAGCCCCGACCTCGGTCTCCAGTTGCTTGATCGCGCGGCTCAGCGGCGGCTGGCTCATGTGCAGCCGGGTGGCCGCCCGGCCGAAGTGAAGTTCCTCGGCGACCGCCACGAAGTAGCGCAAGGTCCGTAGCTCCACGCTGCAACGATACCCACCAGGTATCGGTGCCGCGGAACGGGTCTTGGACACCGGCGGGCTCCCGGCGGTGCACTCGTGAACATGACCGAAGAAGCGAAGGGCACCGAACCGCAGGCCGACCCCGTCGTCTCGGTGGTGGGTCCCCTGGACGGCGAGACGATCGTTCTGGGTACCACGCGCATGCGCGTTCTGGAGGACGGCAGCCACACCGGCCACCGCCTCGCGATCGCCGAGTCCGTCCTCGCCCCGCACACGCAGGGCCCGCCGCAGCACCGCCACGGCCGACACGACGAGGGCTTCTACGTGCTGTCCGGCAACGTGCGGTTCACCGTCGGGGAGGAGGACTACGACGCCGCCGCGGGCACGCTCGTGATGGTTCCGCCCGGCACCCCGCACACCTTCGCCAACCTGACGGACCAACCCGCTGTCATGCTCAGCACCTTCACGCCCGACCTGTACGTGCAGTACTTCCGAGACCTTCAGGAGTCGCTCGCCGACGGCCGGCCGCTGACGCCGCAGGCCAACGTCGACGCGATGAGTCGCTACGTGACGCAGCCCGCCACCGACCCCGTCTGAACCCGACGGGACGGAGCCGCCCAGCCGCCCCCCTCCGGCCGGCGGGGCCGTAGCGCGACCGCCTCTCGTGTCCAACCCCTCGGACGACGGACCGCCCGCTCCAGGGCTTCCCTGGCAATCGAAGCAACCGAAGCAACCGGACCATTCGACGTGATCGACGTGCTCGACGAGAACGCCGCAATCGACAGACCCCCGCGAACCGGGGGCCATGAACGGGAACCATGAACATCGCCTACTGGATCGTCGCGGGACTGCTCGCGCTCTTCTACTTCTACGCGGGCACGCTGAAGGTGATCCGCAGCCGCGATCGACTCCGCCCGATGATGGCCTGGGTCGACCGCACGCCCTTGCCGGCCCTGCGGGCGCTGGGGACGATCGAGGTACTGGGCGCGACCGGTCTGGTCCTGCCACCGCTGACCGGCACCGCTCCCTGGCTGGCGCCGGCCGCGGCCGTCGGCTTCGTACTCCTGCAGACCGGTGCGATCGCCGTTCACCTGACGGGCGGAGACCGCCGGATCACACTCAACGTCGGACTCGTCGTCACCGCGGCCGTGACCGCCTGGTTGGCAGCCGGCCCGTGATCGTGGATCGGTCGCCCCCGACCTGCGGAGACGAGCCACCGCGCAAGGGCGAGCGACCGCGCGAGGACGAGCGCCGCGCGCCGGACAGGTGGCTCCGCCGGAACCGCGCAGCGCGCCACCGCGTCCGTCGTGGGCATGAGCGAGAGCCCCGCAGGACGGACCGCCCGGGTGCACCCCAGGGCCGGGGGCCGCACCGGATGCCTTCTCGCCGGCCTCGGCGCGACGACCGGGGCCCTCGTGTGGGCACCGCGGGCCGCCCTCCGTGTCGACGGCGGATTCGAGGGTCATGCCCGCGATCTGGGCGTGCTCCTCGTCGATCTGCCACTCATCGTGCTCGGCGGCGTCCTGGTTCCGCTCCTCGCCCGGGCGCTGGTCGCGAGGTGGGTGCCCCGTCCCTGGCTCGCGGCACTCGCGGCCGTGGCCGTGCTCGCGCTCGCGGCGTGGGGACTCGCCGAGTGGTACGCCCCCCGCCACCGGCCGGACCCCGGCTACGGCCCCGGGATCTGACCACCCGAGGTTCCGGTGGCCAGGTCGCCGCCCGGGTGCGGCGATCCGGCCGACGGCGCGTCCGGCCGCCGCCCGACCGACGGTCAGTCGACCGGGGCGGAGCGGCGTTCGAAGACCTCGGGGCGGGCGATGTCCAGCGCCGTGGCGACGGCGCCCAGCAGGACGGCCTCGTCGCCGAGCAGGCTCGGGGCGAGCGCCGGACGCATCACCGTGAGCCCGCGGAGGGCGTGCTCCAACGGTTCGAGCAGGAGGTCGGCGCTGGCGCCGACGCCGCCACCGAGGACGACCAGATCGGGGTCGAGGACCGCCGACAGCACGGCGGTCGCGTAGGCGAGTTGCCCGGCGGCGCGGCGGACGGCGACAGCGGCGGCCGGGTCACCGCCCCGGGCCGCCTCGAACACCTGCCGCGCCGTGAGCGGCCCCGGCATGCCCAGGTCCAGTGCCGTGCGCACGATCGCGTCGGCGGCCGTCGCCTCCTCGATCGTGCCGCCCGGCTCGCCGTCCGGCCCCGGCGGCAGGGGGACGAGGCCGACCTCACCGAGGGCACCGTGCGCTCCCGTGAGCGGTTCGCCGTCCTTGACCACCCCCACCCCGAGCCCGGTACCGACCAGCAGGTAGGCGAACATCCGGCTGCCGCTCCCGCGGCCCGCCCCCAGGGTGTACTCGCCTAGGGCGGCGAGGTTCGCGTCGTTGCCCACGGTGATCCCGGTCTCCAGACCGGCGGCTATCCGGTCGAACAGCCCGGGTCTGCCCCAGTCGGGCAGGCTGGTGGCGTACCGCACGCCGCGCTGCTCCTCGTCCCAGACGCCGGGTGTGCCGATCACCGCGTGGACGATCTCCCCCGCCGTCAGACCCGCCTCGGTCGTGGTCTCCCGGGCCGCCGCCACGACCGCGTCGGCCACCGCGTCGGCGGTGCGGCCCCTGTTGGGCACGTCGCGCCGGGCCACGATCGTGCCGGCGAGGTCGGCGACCGCCACCCGCAGCCGGGCCCGGCCGATGTCGACGCCGAGCACGTACCCGGCCGTCGGGTCCGGTTCGTACAGGACGGCGGTGCGACCGCGCTCGGGGACGTAGCGGCCCGCCTCCCGGGCGAGCCCGGCCGCTTCCAGCGTGGCGAGCGCGGTCGAGACGGTGGGCTTGGAGAGGCCGGTGTCACGGGCGAGCTGGGCCCGCGAGGACGGGCCGCCGGTGCGCAGCAGTTCCAGCAGCAGCCACTCGTTGTTGCTGCGCAGCCGCTGCCGGTTCCACGGCTGCGGCTGCGTCCCGGCCACCGGAACGGCGGTCGGTGGGTGGCTGTTCATCGGATCATCCTCCGGTCCGGACGCTGCGCGGAGCACCCGGTCGGCGCCCCGGCCTGGGCACCGCCCAGTATGACCGGTCGTCAACCCCCTCACCGGCGGGTTTTCCCCCGGCGGGCCGGGCACCGGAGGGCCGGGGGCCGTCCGTCCAGGAACCGTCCGCCCGGGTCGGGACTCAGCCGACCCAACTGCCGGTGAGCCGCTGGACGGCCGAGCCGCCGAGGTCGGCGAGCTTGGCGCCGACGAAGGCACGGGCCCGCTCGGAGGTCTGCACCCGGAAGGGCGGCCGTTCGGCGGTGAGCGCCTCGACGACGGTCGCGGCGGCCTCCTCCGAGCTCTGGGCCTGGCCGAAGGCCGCGAGGGTGCGCTCGGCGTACGACTGCAGGGCGGGGGCGTACGGGCCGGCTGCGGTCAGCAGGGCGGGCAGGTCGATGGCCTGGCTGGCGACGAACTCGCTGGCCACCGCGCCGGGTTCGACCACGGTGACGTGAACGCCGACGGTCGCGGCGACCGGGGCGAGGGATTCCATGAAGCCCTCGACGGCGAACTTGGCGGCGCAGTACGCCTCGTTGAAGGGCTGGCCGACCACGCCGCCGACGCTGGTGACGGTGACCACCCGGCCGCCGCTCGCCCGCAGGTGCGGCAGGGCGGCGCGGGTGACCTCGACGACACCGAAGAAGTTGACCTCCATCGCCGCCCGGACGGGGTCGAGGCCGTCCTGCTCGACGGTGCCGACGCGGCCGGCGCCCGCGTTGTTGACCACGGCGTCGAGTCGGCCGTACCGGGCGATCAGCGCGTCCAGGCACGCGGCGACGGATCCGGGCTCCGTGACGTCGAGCCGGGCGACCTCGACCCGGTCGGCGACCCCGGCGTCGGCGGCGGCGGCCGTCAGCGCGCCGGAGCGGCCGGTGTCCCGCATGGTCGCGACGACGCGGTAGCCGGCGCGGGCCGCCCCCACCGCGGCGGCGAGACCGATGCCGGAGGACGTGCCGGTGATCAGGACGGTGCGGTCGGCGGTCGCCGGACCGGTCGCCGGAGTGGTCGCCGGAGTGGTCGCCGGGCCGGTCGTCGGAGTGGCCATCGAAACTCCCTGGAGTTTGTGTGCGTGCACACACACCATAGCAGGATGCGTGCACGCACACGCACACCGGTAGAGTGGCCGGCATGGCGCGCACCGACCTCACCCTGGGAGACCTCACCGCCCGCGACCACGCCTTCTACGGCCTGGTCTGGGCCGGCACCACCCTGAGCACCCTCGTCGACCAGGCCCTCACCCGGGCCCACGACCTGCCGCTCTCCTGGTTCGAGGTGATGCTCTGGCTGCACGCCCAGGACACCCCGGTCGCCGCCTCCGACCTCGGCGCCAAGACCCTGCTCAGCCGCAGCCAGGTCTCCCGGGTCGCCGACTCGCTCCAGGCCCGCGCTCTCGTCGAGCGCGTCCCCTCCCCCACCGACGCCCGCTCGGTGCGGATCGCCCTCACGCCGGAGGGCCGCTCGCTCTTCGCCGCCGCCGACGCCACCCGCCGCACCGCGCTCGCCGAGGCCTTCGACGACCGGCTGGACGACGCCGACATCGCCGCCCTGGAAGCCGTCTGGGCCAAGCTCAAGCAGCCGCCGACCGCCTGAGCCCGCGGCGGGCCCCGGAGCCGGCCGCGCCTCCGCGGCAGCGGTCGCGGCCTCCTACAACACCCACCCCCGATCGGTCAAGGATCGACCGACCCGTGGGCGTGCCGCGCCCGGGCGGGTGATCATGGGGGCATGCGGTTCCGGAACGGCGGCGGAGGAGAGGGCGCCACACCCGCAGGCGCGGACGCCACGGCGTTCGCGGCAGCGGCGGCGGCCTTCGCCGGGAGCGGCGGCGACCTCACCGAAGGTGACATGCCCGACCTGCTCCGTGACCTCCTGGCGGTGCTGCCGGCGGGCGTGGCGATCCTGGACGAGCACCTGCGCTGGCAGTACCTCAACGCGGCGTTCGCCACCGCCACCGGGCTGCGCCGGGCAGACCTGCTCGGCCGGCCGGTCGAGTCGACGTCGTTCGGGGGCGCGGCGGGCACGCTGCGCCGGATCGTCGCCGACGGCCGGGACCGCGAGCACACCACCGGCAGCCCGGAGGGCCCGGGCGCCCCCGTACCGCCGGGGCTCCGCGTGCGCTACCGGGCGTTGTCGGCCGCCGGGCACGTCACGGGCGTGGTCATCGTCGTCCTGGACGACCCCGACCCCGTGCAGGAACTTCGGCGCGACCTGGCGCAGACCCGCACCAGGCTGGCGCTGCTGGACGCCGCCGCCGAGCGGATCGGCACCACCCTCGACGTCGACACCACGTGCGCCGAACTGGCCGCCTTCGCCGTGCCCCGACTCGCCGATCTGGTCACCGTCGACCTCCTGCCGACGGAGACCGCCGTCCACGGCCACGGCGCGTCCGGGCTGCGACTGCGCCGCGCCGCCGTCGGCTGCGCGGACCGGCTGCGCGGCGCGGTCGCCGGCCTCGCCCACCCGGGCGAGTCCGTCCGCCACCGGGACGGCTCGGCCGCCTCCCGCGCCCTCGCCTCCGGCGTAGCGGTCCTGGTCGGGCCGCGCTCCCCCGAGGAGCTGGCCGACGCCGCACCCGACCCGGCGAGCCTCGCCGCGTACCGGGCCGCCGGGGTGACGTCGGTCCTCGCCGTCCCGCTGACCGCGCGCGGCCGGCTGGTCGGGCTGATGACCCTGGCCCGGGCCGGCACGGCCGGCACCGGTGACGCCACGGCGCCGACCGCACCCCCGACCGCCCCCGTCTTCACCACGGACGAGGCCGTCCTCGTCGGCGACCTCGCCGCCCGGGCCGCCACCGGCATCGACAACGCCCGCCGGTACAGCCACTCGCAGGGCATCGCGCTCGACCTCCAGCGCGCCCTGCTGAGCGAGCCCGGCCACCCGCACCAGAACCTGGAACTCGCCTCCCGCTACCTGCCGTCCGGCACCAGCTCGGTGGTCGGCGGCGACTGGTACGAGACGGTCCGGCTGCCGTTCGGCCGGACCCTGCTGGTGATGGGCGACGTGATGGGCCACGGCGTCGAGGCCGCCGTCGACATGAGCAACTACCGCTCCACGCTGCGCGACGTGGCGGGCACGGACCTGCCGCCGCACCGGATCCTGCGCCAGCTCGACACCGTCATCGCCGCCAACGAGTCCGCCCGCCCCGCCACCTGCCTGCTCGCGCTGGCCGACCCCGGCCGGCGCCGCTGGACCTTCTCCAGTGCGGGCCACCTGCCGCCGGCCCTGATCGCTCCGGACCGGCCGACCGAACTACTGCGGATCCCGACCGGTCCACCGCTCGGGACCGGCGTCGGCGGCTACGAACAGGTCGGCCGGGAGCTCCTGCCCGACGAGACCCTCCTGCTCTACACGGACGGCCTGGTGGAGCGGCGCGGCGAGGACATCGACGTCTCGCTCGCCCGGCTCGCCGCACTACGGCTTCCCACCGCCGGGGACCTGGACGACCTGCTGGACGCGGTGCTGCACGCGCTCGGCCCCTACTCCCCCGGCGCCGGCCCGGCCGAGGACGACGTCGCCGTCCTGGCCGCGCGGCCCCGGGCCCGGCCGTGACCCCGCTCCAGGGGTGTGCCCGGCCGGACCCCGCGCCGCTTCACCCACCGCCCCGTCCGCCGCCCCTCCCATCGTCCCGACCGCCGCGCCGGGCCCGGCCGGTGGCGGACCTCAGAGCTTGGCCAGCGCCTGCTCCAGGTCGGCCCAGAGGTCCTCGGGGTGCTCGATGCCGACGGCCACCCGGACGGTGCCCGGGCTGATCCCCGCGGCGGCCAGCTCGGCGTCGTCGAGCTGGCGGTGCGAGGTGCTCGCCGGGTGCATGACCAGCGTGTGCACCCCGCCGAGCGACGGCGCGAGCGCCGCCAGCCGGACCGACTCGGTGAAGGTGCGGGCGGCGTCCCGTCCACCGGCCAGGTCGAAGGCCAGCACCCCGCCGCCGAGCACGCCGCCCTGTCCGTCGGGCAGCAGCCGGCGGGCGAGCTCGTGGTCGGGGTGGGCGGGCAGGCCCGGGTAGTGGACGGTGGTGACGGCCGGGTGCGCGGCGAGCCGGCCGGCCAGGTCGGACGCCGTCTCGCAGTGCCGGCGCAGCCGCAGACCGAGGGTCTGCATCCCGCGCAGCGTCAGCCAGGCGGCGAACGGGTCGAGGGAGGAGCCCAGTTCGATCGCGTGCTGCCAGACCCGCCGGTGCAGCTCGGCGTCGGCGAAGACGGCGACACCGGCCAGTACGTCGGAGTGACCGCCCAGGTACTTGGTGGCCGAGTGCACCACGATGTCGGCGCCGTGCTCGATCGGCCGGCAGATCAGCGGGGTGGCGAAGGTGTTGTCCACCACGCTCAGCACGCCCGCCTCCCGGGCGACGCCGATCAGCGCGGGAAGGTCGGTGACCCGCGTGGTCGGGTTGGAGACGGTCTCCAGGTGCAGCAGCCGGGTGGTGGGCCGCAGGGCGGCGCGTACCTCCTCCGGGTCGTCGCCCCCGACGTGGGTGACCTCCACACCCCAGCGCTCCGCCAGGTCGGCGAGCGTGGCGAACGTGCCGCCGTACAGGCTCCGCTGGGCGATCACGTGGTCGCCGGAGCGGAGCAGCGCAAGCAGCACGGTGTTGATCACGCCCATCCCGGAGGCGGTGGCCAGCGCGCCGGCACCGCCTTCCAGGTCGGCCACCGCGTTCTCCAGCGAGCGGACCGTCGGGTTGCCGTAGCGGTTGTAGAGGAAGGCCTGACCGGGGCCGGTGAACGCGTGCGCCAGCGCGTCGCTGTCGGGGAAGGCGAAGACGTGGCCCTGGTGCAGCGGCACCCCCAGCGGCCGGCTGCCGGTCACCTCCTCGACGGGCGGGTGGACGATCCGGCTCTCGGGGTGCAGCGCGTGGTGGAAGTCGCTCATGCCGCCCATCCTCACCGGGCGGGCACGGGCCCGGCCAGGGCCAATTCGACCCCGGTGGCCCGAAACGGCGGCGGCGCGAAACGGCCGCGGTCCGTACGGTCGCGGGCCGGACGGTCGCGGGCCGGACCGGGGTCGTCCCCGGCCGGCCCGCCGCCGGTGGCGCGGGCGCTACGGCCCGTCAGCGGCGGCGACCGAGGATCCGCTTGGCGGCGTAGACGATCGCGACGACGAGCAGGACGAAGAAGAGGATCACCAGGATGACCACGACCAGCAGGAACTTGCCCAGCTTGGCGAAGAAACCTTTCTTCTTCTCCTTCTCGGCCGTCACCGGGCCCGCCTGCGACACCCCGGCCGCGCGAACCGTCCGATCCCCCTGGTCCGCCGGATCCGTCCGCGCCGCCCGATCCGCCAGGGTCACGTGCGTCGACTGCGGCAGCCGGTCCGATCCGGCAGCCGGGTCCGTCACCGACGCCACCGGCGCGGAGCTCCGGGGCGCGGCCTCCGCCGTGCCGGCGGCCAGGGCGGTCGGTCCGGCGGCGGCGACGAGCGCCACCAGGAATCCGGCGGTCCAACGGGCGATCCGGTGCGTCATCGTGCTCCTCGATCCAGGCGCGGGAGCGTCACGTCGTCGACCCACGGGCCGCCCCCTCGACAAACTTCTACAGGCGTGTAGAAATATAATCGACGCGGTTCGGACGGCCACCCCCGCCCCCGTCCCCGCCCCCTCCGACTCCGACCCCGACTCCGACGCACGTGGCGGGCCGGCGATCCGACGGTCGGTCGGGACACGATCCCGATCCCCGAGGTCGCGGTCGCGGTCGCACACCGCCGGACGGCGGGAGGTCGGGACGACAGGCCCCGGGAGGGTGGGAGAGAGCGCTCCCCCGATCGGGGGAGGTCCCCTGTGAGCTGCGCGGCCATACTGACGACCATGATCAAAGGACTCCGGCCGCTCCTGCGCGGCTCCACGTACTCGGGTGTGCTGTTCGCCTACTGCGGCGCGCTGGCGAGCCTCCCCCTGCTGCCCTTCGCAATCCTGCCGGCGCTGGCCTGGCCGTCCGCGCCCTTCGGCGTGCAGGCCGCTCTCTGCCTGCTGGTCTGGGCGGTCCTGGTCGGTGCCGTCGGGCTGCTCCGCACCACGCGGCGGGCGCTGATCGCGGGTGCCCGCCGGCTCCTGAAGGTGCCGTTGCCCGATCCCGTGGCCGCCCCCCGGCCCGCGCGCCCGGCCGGCACCGCGCCGACGTCCGCCGCACAGCCCTCTCCCGCACCGGCCCCCGCCGCACCGTCGCGGGCCGACCGCTGGCGGACTCCGGCCTGGCTGCTGCTGCACGTCACGCTGGGGTGGACGGGCGGCCTGGCGAGCACCGTGCTGGTCGCCGCCGCCGTGGCCATGCCGGAGAACTGGACCGGCACCGACGCGAAGCTGACACTGTTCGACCGGTCGATACGCGTGACGGGTGTCTGGAGCTGGGTGCTGGCGGCCGTCTGCCTGCTCCTGGCGGCGGTCGTGTGCGGGGCCGTGACGAGCGCTCTGCGGTGGTCGGCGCCGAGGCTGCTCGGTCCGTCGTCGGCCGAGCGACTCGCGCTGGCGGCCGAGCGCGAACTTCGACTCGCCGAACGCAACCGACTGGCCCACGAGTTGCACGACTCGATCGGGCACACCCTGACGGCCGCCACCGTCCAGGCGGCGGTGGCGGGCGAGGTACTGGCCGCGGACCCGGTGGCGGCGCGGGCCGCCATGCGCAGCATCGAGGAGTCGACCCGGGCCGCCCTGGAGGACCTGGACTACGTGCTGGGCGTGCTGCGCGAGGAGAAGGCGGGCACCGCGCCGACCCGGACCCTGGCCGACCTGCCCGAGCTCCTGGACCGGATCCGGCACGCCGGCGCCCTGGTGGAGCCGGAGCTGTCCGGCGAGCTGACGCAGGTGCAGGGGACGCTCTCCCGGGCGGCGTACCGGATCCTCCAGGAGGGTCTGACGAACGCGTTGCGGCACGGGACCGGCGGCCCGATCGAGGTCCGGGTGGCGGCCGCTCCGGATGGCCTGGAGCTCAGCGTGGTCAACCGGACCGCCGTGGGGACCGGGGCCGGCAACGGCCGGAGCCCGGGCTCCTTCCCCACCTCCGGACACGGCCTGCCGGGACTGGCCGAGCGCGTTCGGCTGCTGCACGGTGAGATCGAGGCCGGCCCGGACGGTCCGCAGCACTGGCGGCTGGCGGTCCGGCTGCCGGTACGGTTGTCCGCATGATCGGCTCCGACGCGAGCGCGGCCGGCCCGACCGGCCCCGCCCCACACCCGGCCGGGGCGGCCGACGCGGGCCACGGCACCGCCTCCCCCTCCTCCACTACCGGAGCCACCGGAACCACCGGCCCGGCCGGCCCCACCGACACCGCCGTCACTGCCGTCACCGCCGTCACCGCCGTCACCGCCGTCACGCTCCTGATCGCGGACGACGACGAGGTGACCCGCAGCGGACTGCGCACGCTGCTGTCGGTACAACCGGGGATCTCGGTGATCGGGGAGGCCGCCGACGGCGTCGAGGCGGTCGAGCTGGCGCAGCGGCTGCGGCCGGACGTGGTCCTGATGGACGTGCGGATGCCCCGCCGCAACGGGATCGACGCCACCCGGCAGCTGCTCGCCGAGTCGGCCGAACCCCCGAAGGTCGTGGTGATCACCACCTTCGAGAACGACGACTACGTCACCGCCGCGCTCAGTGCGGGCGCCAGCGGCTTCGTGCTCAAGCGGCTCCCGGTGCGGCAGATCGCCGAAGCGGTGCGGGTCGTGGCGGCGGGCGAGGCGATCCTCTTCCCGGCGGCGCTGCGCCGGATGGTCGCCGCGCGCCCGCTGGACTCCTCTGAGGCGCTGCCCGGGGCGGCGCTGACCGGCCGGGAGGAGGAGGTGCTGCGGTCGATGGCCACGGGCCTGTCCAACCCGGAGATCGCCGACTCGCTCACGGTGAGCCTGGAGACGGTCAAGACCCACGTCGGGAACGTGCTGAGCAAGCTCGGCGCCCAGAACCGCACCCACGCGGTGGTGATCGCGTACGAGTCCGGCCTGGTCGTCCCGCGCTTCGCCGGCTGAGACGTCCGGCCGCGGACCGCAGACCGACGACCGGCCGCCGTCACCGACACCGCGCCGCCCCGACGCGCGGCCACGGTGGTCAACCGGCCGCGTGACGTGCATGATGCGGATCTGCCCGTTCGACCAGGAGCCACGGCCCGCCCGATACCGTCGGAGCGTCGGCCGACGCGCGCGGCACACCGGCCCCTGGAGAACGGGGACGGGGCGCGCGCAACGGTAGGGGAACCGATGGTCGGCGAGGACGTACGGGACGACGACGGCACCGGGTCGGCGGGACTGCCGGAGATCGCGGCAGACGCCGTCCTGGAGGCCCGACGGCTGTTGCACCGGTCGCGAGACGGGCAGACCGCCGAGACCCTGGGGCCGGTGATCGACCGTCTGGCCCGCGTCGAGGTCGCGTTGGCGCAGGACGGGGCGGACTTCGCCATCGTCTTCGTACACCTGGGCATGTTGCTCGGCATCCGCTGGCTGAACACGACCGGGTGCGGAACGTCCCGTGCCTCGCCCGCGAGTTCCGCGGAACGGGCGGAGGCGCTGCGGCGCCTGCGGCTCGTGGACCGCGACGGGCCGCCGACCGGCATGCTCGCCGCAGAGGCCCGCATGGTGCTGTTCCTCCTGCTCACGCCCTGGGCCCTGCTCCGCACCGACGGCACCCGCACCGCCCTGCTGCACGCGCTGCTCGACGCGACGGACGGACGGGTGCTGACCGATGCGGCGCGCCGGGACCTCGTCGAAGCCCGGGACGTGGTCGACCGCATCACGGCGGCGTCGCCAGACCCGGAGCTCGAACGGATGTACGCAAGGATCAAGGGGAAAGTCGAGCGGATGCTCACCGCCGGCGCGGCGGACGCCAAACCGTCGGCGGGCGGTGGGGCCGCGGACGCTGCCGCATCCGACCGGGACCGGGAGCGGGACACCGGCGGCGCGGCCGACGACGTCGACCGCGCCGAGCACGCGCTGCTCAAGGCCGTCCGCGGCCTGGTGACCCTGGCCGGTGCGCGCAGCACGCCGCAGTTCACCCGTCTCCTGTGCTGGCTGCCCGTCGCGACGCACACCCGAGCGAACGGCGGGTCGCACACGGAGCTGGGGATCGACGCGGAGGCCTCGTCGCTGCTGTGCCTGGCCGCCACGGGCGGGGGCACCGGCGCCGCCGGGGTTCGCCGGGTCGCCGACGTAGCGCTGCGGGCGCTCCGCGCGCTGCCGTCGAACGCACCCGAGCGGGCCCGGGTCGCCAGACTCCATGCCTACCTGCTCCTGGCCGCGGAGATCCGGGAACCCGGATCGGTCGACTTCGGCACCACGGAACGGCCCGCACCGGATCCGGACGACGACCGCATCCGTCTGACGGAGTGGCCGGCCGGCGTCACCCCGGAGCCCGGCCTGGCAGCCCATCTCCCCGGCCACGTCATGGACTTCGTCACCCATGTCGGGCTGCGCGAGCGGCGCCAGGCCGCCCTTCTCGACCGGCTGCTGGCCTATCGGACCGGCGATCCCGGCTATCTGGAGGACGCCGCCACCCTGCTCGGGGAGGCAGTGGGGGCAGCCGCCGCAGGGTCCTGGTGGTCCCTGGTCCTGAAGGCGGACCTGGTCGCGGTGCTGGAGCAGGCCGCCACGTACGGCGGGAGTCTCCAGGACGCCGACGCCTCGCTGGTCACCCTGCGCGGGCTGGGCGCCGCGCTGGAACGCGACGGCTCGGTGCCGCCCGACTCACCGTTCGCCGTCGACATCGCGCTCTCCACCGCGGACCGTGAGCTGCAGTACGCGCAGCGCACCGGCGACCACGAGGCCCTGCCGCGCCTGGTCGAGGAGCTCCGCGGCCGGTACGACGCGCTGCCACCGGACAGCGGCCTGCGCGGCGAACTGACGCAGCGGCTCGGCCGGATCGACGACCTGCTCGCCGACCCCGGGCAGGCCGGCACGCCCGGGGTGCCCGGGCTCGCCGGGCCCGAGGACCGCACCGCCCTGGACCGCACACTCGCCGCGTTCCGCCGGGCACTCGACGAACCGGAGCGGTATCACGATCACGAGTACGGCCGCCGTGCCACGCTCGGCCTGCGTCTGCTGTTCGGCGTCATGCGCGGCGAGAACGATCCGGCGCTCCTGGACGAGGCCGTCACGGAGTTGTCCGGTGCCCGCGCGCTGCTCGCCGAGGGGCGCGGCGGGACGCATCGCGTGGACGTCCTGACGAAGCTGGCCGAGGCCCACATGATGCGCGCCGCCCGGGGCGGCCCGGGCGGGCGCGAGGACGCCCGGGCGTTCGTGGAGATCACCCGCGAGGCGCTGGACGAGCTGGCCGCCGACGTCCTGCTCCAGATCGGCGCCGACCACGGCCTGTCGGCGGCCCTCGCCGGTGCCGTGCTGGCCCGGCGGCTGGCGTTCGCCGCCTTCCTCACCCGGCGGCCCGCCGACGCGGTGGCCGACCTGGAGAAGGGGCGCACCCTGGTGCTCCAGGCCGCCGACGCGTCCCGGGGCATCCCCGAACGCCTTGACGCCGCAGGCCGTCCCGACCTGGCCCGGCGGTGGCGCGCCCAGGTCACCGCGGGCCCGCTGCGGCCGGAGGACGCCGGCGGGCCGTCGACAGCGACCGACGGCCCGCCGATCCCCGGCAGCCTGCGGCGCCAGGCGCTGGCCGTGCTCGGCCTCGTCCGTCGCGCAACCCCCGACGCCCCCCGCACCGGGCAGCCGGCGGACACCGCCGACGTCGCCGATCTGGTCGCCGGCCTCGCGGCCACGGACACGGACGCGTTGGTCTACCTGGTGCCCGGCATGCCGCTGCCCGACCGCACGCTGCCGGGCTTCGCACTGATCCTGCGGCCCTCCACCGGTCCCGTCCTGCTCCCCCTGCCGGAGCTGCTGGCCACGGGCAGCCCGCCGCTGGAACGCTACCTCGACGCCGCGGCAGAGCGCTCCCGCGCGCTCGCCGATCCGGCGGCGGACGCGTCGTCGCGGGCGGCCTGCGAGGGACGGTGGCAGGACGCGCTGCGCGCGCTGTGCGAGTGGGCCGGGCGGGCCGTGATGGGCCCGGTCCTCGCGGCGGTGCCCCCTCCGCCGGAGCCCCGGGGGCCGGTGCCCGAGGGTACGGCGCCCCAGCCGCCCAGGATCGTGCTGGTGCCCTGCGAGCGGCTCGGCGCCGTGCCGTGGCACGCCGCGTACGTCCGGGGGCACGGCGAGCACGGTCACCGGTACGCCTGCCAGGAGGCCGTCCTCAGTTACGCCCCGTCCGGCGCCCGGTTCCTGGCCGCGACCACCCGGCGCCGGATGCCCCCGGCCGCCGGCCGGCAGGTACTGGTCGCCGACCCGGGGCTGAGCCTCCCGTGGGCCGAGATCGAGACGGCCGCGCTGCGCGCCGCCTGCTACCCCGACGCGCTCCGCTACGGCGAGTTCTTCTCCGCCGACGAGGCACCGGACGCCGCGGGCACACCGGCGGAGATCCTCGCGGCGCTGCCCGGAGGCGACCTACCGGCCTCCGTGGTCCACCTGTCCTGCCACGCCCTGGCCGCACCGCGCCCCACCGACTCCGCGCTGTGGCTGGCCGACCCTCCCGGTGCGGCCCCGGGATCAGGCCGGCTCACCGTGGCCGGCATCCTCGACTGCGCCGCCCGCCGCCGGCCGGGCGACGCCGGCCCGCTGGTCGTGCTGAGCGCCTGCGAGACCGATCTGAGTACGCGCCACCACGACGAGGCGCTGACCCTCTCCACCGCGCTGGTCACGGGTGGCGCCGCGGACGTCGTGGGATCCCGCTGGGCGGTGCGCGACGGTCCGACCGCCGTGATGACGGCCGTCTTCCACCACCACCTCACCGCCTGCGGACTGGCTCCGCCCGACGCCCTGCGCGCCGCCCAGATGTGGATGATCGACCCCGGCCGCGCGTTCCCGCCCGCCCTCGACGGTCCCCTCCGCCACGAGGCCACCCGGTCGGACCTCCACCACCTCCACCACTGGGCCGCCTTCACCCACCAGGGCAACCCGGCGCCCGCGCCGACGGTATGAGGGACGGATCCTGCTGCGAACCGTCTTCGGCGCCGGTCCCGTTGCCGTCGTCGGCGCCGGTGGTCAGCTCGCCGGGCGGGCGGCGCGGGCGTCGATCTTCTCCTGGAGCGCGGCGAGCAGGCCCTGGAGCAGTCCGACGGTGGTCTCGTCGGTGAGGTTGCCGTCCCCGTCGAAGCGCTCGTGCGCCCGGAAGACGATGACCTCGGGCTTCACGACGACGTCGGTCTCGGTCCAGACGAACACCTGACGGAGGGCCAGCTGGGCGCGGACGGTGCCGAAGTTGGTCGGGGCGGCCCCGAGGATGGCGGTCGGCTTGCGGTGCAGGGGCAGGCCCTCGGTGCGGGTCCAGTCGGTGCTCAGCCAGTCGATGGCGTTCTTGAGCACGCCGGGGATGGAGTAGTTGAACTCCGGCGTGGCGATCAGCAGGCCGTCGGCCTCCTGGACCCGGCGGCGCAGGTCCTGGACGACGGCGGGCCGCAGCTCGGGGGTGTCGAGGTCCAGGTCGTACGGAGGGATGTCGCGCAGGCCCTCGTAGATCTCGATCTCCTGGCCGCCCGGGTTGAACTTCTGTGCGGCGCGCAGCAGTCGGGTGTTGTGCGAGTCGGCACGCAGCGAGCCGGAGATGGCGAAGATCCTGGAGGCGGTCATGGCGGGCTCCTTCGGTGGAGGTGGTCGTTTCGTGCTCGTCGTTGCCGACACCGAGAAAACTAAACCGATCAGTTCAGAGTGTCAACTGAACAGTTCAGTATTGACAGTGCACCGGGCGGTGTAGTTCATTCGGGACGTGACGGCACCCGGCCCTCCCGGCCCGCGTCGCCACCGGTACGACCGGCGCCCTCCTTTGCCGACCGAACGGTTCAGTTCATATACTGGGCGCCCGTTCCCGGTGCCCGGTTCCTCCTGATTCCGGCCTCGGTGCCCGGTACCGGACGCCACCGGCGGACCGACGCCGCCACCCCGCCCCGCACCCCCCACCACCGCGCGAAGGACAGCCATGGGAGCCGACCCCCAGGACGCGACCGACCAGTACGGCATCCCGATCATCCCGGACCCCTCCGACGCCGCCTCCCGCAAGCGTCGGGCGATCATCGACGCCGCGCTCGCCGAGTTCCTCGCCGAGGGCTACTCGGCGGCCTCGATGGACACCATCACCGGCCGGTCCGGCGTCTCGAAGGCCACCATCTACAAGCACTTCGGCAGCAAGGAACGCCTGTTCCTGGCCGTCGTCGGCGGCGTCCTGCCCAGGACCTACGCCGATCTGGCGCCGGCCGGCCGCGCCGTCACCGACTCCCCGGACCTGCGCGGCGCGCTGGTCCGGCACGCCACCGAGCTGGCCCGGATCCTGCTGCGCCCCGAGATCATGTCGCTGCGCCGCCTGGTGATCGGCGAGATCGACCGGTTCCCCCAGCTCGGCCGGCTCTGGTACCAGGTCACCTACGACATGAACAACGGCCCCCTGGTCGAGGCGCTCACCGAGCTGACCGCCAGGGGCGAGCTGGACGTGCCCGATCCCGGACTCGCCGTCCAGCAACTGGTGGCCATCACCGTCGGCATCCCGCAGCTGACGCACACCTTCGCCCCCGAAACCCCGGTCGACGACGCGGAGCTCGCCGTGGTGATCGAGGCGGGGATCGACCTCTTCCTCGCCCGCTACGGCGCCCGCCGCGCCTGACCGGGGCGAGCCGGACGGGCCGGCGGTGCGAGGGGGTCAGCGCCCCCTGCGGGCGGTGCGCCGGCGCGCCCACAGGGCGAGGGGAACGGCGACGGCCGTCACGGCGGCCTCCGGCGCCGGAGGCCCTCCGAGCGGGTCACCCGCCGACCCGCCCAACGTGCTGCCGGCGGCGAGGCCCTGCTGGTCGAAGGTGTCCGGCACGGGCAGGGTGTCCCAGCGCGTCAGGGGCCAGGCGATCACGAACGCCCGGCCGATCACGTTCTTCACCGGGACGAAGCCGCCGCTCGGCTCGTTGACGTGGAAACGCGAGTCGCGCGAGTCGTTCCGGTGGTCCCCCATCACCCACAGGTGGTCCTTGGGGACGGTGACGGTGCCGACGGGCGCGTCCCCGCAGGGTGTCGCCCCGGGGAAGAGGTAGGGCTCGTCCAGCGCCACGTCGTTGACCCTGACCGGACTGCCCTCCTTGCACTCGACGGTGTCGCCGCCGACCGCGATGACGCGCTTGATCAGGTCCTGCTCGTCGTCCGACGGCAGCAGGCCGACGGTGCTGAGCGCCGTACGGATGCCCTCGACGAAGCCGTTGCCCTCGGACCTGGGCACCGGGCCCAGCCAGCCGCCCGGGTCCCTGAAGACCACCACCTCGCCGCGTTCCGGCTCGGCGCCGAACCACGGGGTGAGCTTGTCGACCAGGACGCGGTCACCCTTCTCCAGGGTGTGCTGCATCGAGCCCGAGGGGATGGAGAAGGCCTGGACGAAGAAGGTCTTGATGCCCAGGGAGAGCAGGATCGCGATGCCGATCAGGAGCGGCAGTTCCTGCCAGAGCGGACGTTTCCGCCGTTCCTTCCCCGCCCGGCGGCCGGCCCCGCCGTCACCGACGTCGCCTCCGCCCGGGCCGCCGTCACCGCCCGTACCGTCACCGCCCGGTTGCTCCGGCGTGCCCGGGCCGCCCGGGCCGTCGACGGCGGTCGCCGTTCCGGGCGTGGTGGAGGTGCCGTCTCCCCCGACGCCTCCGGCGCTTCCGCCGCCACCACCGGTTCCCGCCGGACCTGCGGTCTCGTCCATGCTCATTCCTGGCCCCCTCCGGACGGCCCGGCGGGCCCGGTGCGGAACCCCCCATGGTCAGCTAACGAACGGTGGTTCCCGTCACGGTCACCGGTCCGGCGCCTGCCGACCCGTCAGAACGTACACCCGTTCACGCCCCTACGGGGCCCCGCCTCCGAGCATGATCCGGGCGACGAGTTCGCGGCGGCTGGCCACGCCCGCCTTCGCGAACACCGACTTGAGATGGTCCTGCACCGTGTACGGCGTCATCGCGAGCAGCCGCGAGACGTCCCGGGTGTCGCACCCGCGCACCAGCAGCAGCGCGACCTCCTGCTCCCGCACCGTCAGCCCGTAGGCGGAGAGGTAGAGCGGCATGGCGTCGGCGGGTGTCGCCGGGGCCGCCACCACCGTCACCTCGCCGGCCGCGCCGCCCTTCAGCGCCGACCCGTGCAGCACGTACCACTGACCGTCCCGGTCCTGCACCCGTATCTTCGTCTGCGGCACCGGCAGCCCGCAGGCGGTCCGACGCGCCTGCTCGGCCGCGATCGCGAAGGCGGTCGGGACGCCGAGCGACGTCCGGCTCGGGTCCGCGAGCCGGAGCAGCAGGTCCTCGGCCGGTCCCGCCATCGCGAGGAGCCGGTTGGACGGGCCGAGCACGACCACGGCCGGACCGGGCTCCCCCTCTCCCGGGCCGGCCCCCGGACCTGCCTCGCCGACGGCCGGGAGGTGACACGCGCGCAGCGCGTTGCCCAGGTGCCGCGCCGCGAGGTCGGCCAACTCCCTTTGCTGGCCGAGGTACGGCCCCCGGTCGGCGCCCCGCATAAAAGCCGCGCAGCCCCACATCCCGCCGTGCGCGTCGAACACCGCACGCAGTTCGTCGCCGAACCCGGCGGGGCTGATCAGCTCGCGGAACCGGATGCTCTCGCTCAGCTCCCCCCGCGTGGCCCGGCTGAGCGTCTCCGCCCGGACACCGCTGAGACGGATCTTGGGGAAGGTCGCGTAGTCGTCCTCCCACACCTCCAGCCGGACGGCGTCCTCGAAGGTCGCCAGGCTGAGGTCGTCGCTCAGCACGGACGTCACCAGGCCCGTCGCCGGGTCCGCCGAGTGCCAGCAGACGGCGTCGTACTCCAGCACGCCGCGCAGGAGTTCGTCCGCCCGGCGGAACAGCTCCTCGACCGCCAGACCCTCCCCGACCAGCTCCTTCAGCCCCTCGATCGCCTGCTGTGCCGCTGCTCCACGTGCCCCACGTGATCCCATGCGCCGGAAGCTAGCATGCATACCCACCACCCTCCCATGCGCCTGACGGAGGGTTCGGCATCCGCCTCTGGGAGGGGTCGGAGCAGCGTATTCTCATCCTCGTGATGGTCCGACTCACCCGGGACAGCGTCGCGATGGGCGACGACACCGATGCCCCGCACGCCGCCGAACTCGCCCTCCGGGAGGGCGCGACGGTGCACGAGGCCGGCCTCGCGCTGCTCGCGGCCCGCTACCCCGCGTCCGTCTCCGGCGGCCGCGCCACCTGGGTGCTGACCGTGGACGGAGGCGCGCCCCTGGCCGTTCTCGCCCAGCAGTGGGCCGAGCCGCGCGCGCTGCCCGGTGCCGACGGGCCGCTCGCACGCTTCGCCTCCCCCGACGGCGCGGTGCGGCTGCACCTCGTCTACCGCACCCAGCGCGATCCGGACGCCGAATGGTCCCGTCTGGCCGGCGGCGCCCCGCTGTTCGACCGCCCCTGAGGGAGCGTCAGCAGTTTCTCCCCCAGATCACGACGCAGTGCTCTCTCGTGTATTCCCGGATCCCGTCGACCGGCCCCGTCAGCGCCAGCACCACCAGCGATGCCGCGAGTCCCGCCAGGACTCCGAACAGCACCGCCGCCCCGACCAGCCGCCACAGCAGCCGCCCCCGCCCGCCCACGGCCCGCCCCCTCGTTCCGAACAGTCCCTCGCACCCATTCCCTCCGGACCGTCAGATCACCTGTGGTGCGGCCGAGTTGTGACCCTGACGGGAGGGAACCGAGGCTGCGGAACTCCTTCTGCAGAGTGCCCGGAGCGGTCTACCCTCCTCCCATGGTCGCGTCGATCACCGCCGCCGGGCCGCTCGCCCCGGCCCCGGCACCCGCCCCGGCACCCACCGACGGGGGCGTCCCCACGGCCGCCCGCGCATCCGCGCCCGTGTCCGTGGCCGCGCCCACGGCCGCACCCGCGCCCGCATCCACCGGCCAGGACGATCCCGCATGACCGTTCCGCCGGACGAACACGCGGCCCGCCGCCGGTACCTGACGACCTGCCTGCTCTACTGGCTACCGCTCGGCCTGGCCACCGCCCCCCTGGTGCTGCTGCTCACCGCACGCGGCCTCCCGCTCGGCACCGTCGCAGGGCTGTTCGCCGCCCACTCGCTCACCACCGCCGCCCTGGAGCTGCCCACCGGCGGGCTCTCCGACGTCCTCGGCCGCCGACCCGTCCTGGCCGCCGCCGGTCTGGTCGGCATCGCCGCCTTCACCCTGCTCGCCCTGGGCGACTCCCCCGCGCTGCTGTTCCCCGGCATGGTGCTGCTCGGTGCCTCGCGCGCGCTGGCGAGCGGCCCGGCCGAAGCCTGGTACGTCGACGCCGTGCACGCCCGGACCGGCGCCGACGGCGACCTCCGCCCCGGGCTGGCCCGGGGCAGCGCCACCGGTTCCGTCGCCCTGGCCGTCGGCACCCTGGTCGGCGGGGCCGTGCCGTGGCTGCTCTCCGGTGACCTCGGCGACCGCCTCACCCTGGCGACCGGCGGCCTGGTCCTGCCGCTCGCGGTACCGGTCCTCCTGGGCGCCGTCGTCGCGGCCGTCTTCTCCGGCTACGTCCTGGCCGCCCTCGCCGAACCCCCACGGCCGCCGGCGACGCTGCGCACGGTGGTCGCCGACGTCCCCACCACCATCGCCACCGGCCTGCGGCTGGGCAGGCGGAACGCCGTGGTCCGGCGCGTGGTGCTCACCGCCGCCGCCACCGGGGCCGGCCTGGCGGTGGTCGAACTGCTCACCCCCGGGCGGGCCGCCGACCTCACCGGGACCGTGGAGTCCGGCGCGGTCCTGGTCGGCGGGCTGGCCTGCGCCGGCTTCCTCTGCTCCGCGCTCGGCGCCAGGATCGCCCCGGGCGCCGCCGAACGGTTCGGCGACGCCCGCGCCGTTCCGGTCGGCCTCGTGCTCTGCGCCACCGGCCTCCTGCTGCTCGCCGTCACCGCGAACACCGCGGGCCCGGCCGCCGCCGCGTCCGCCGTGATCGGGTACGGCCTGGCCTACCTGGGGCTGGGCACGGCCGGACCGAGCCAGGGCGCCCTGCTCCACCGGGCCGTCACGGCGGACGCCCGGGCCACCGCGCTCTCCGTCCAGTCGCTCGCCCTGCAACTGGTCGGCGCCCTGGCCGGCCTCGCCCTCGGGGTGCTCCCGGCCGGACCGCCCCGCTGGCTCCTCGGCGTCGCCGCCCTGACCCTGGCCGTCCTCCTCTGGCTCCGCCCACCGGCCGACGGCCGGACGAGCAGCGACGCGGCGGACGGCGGCACGGCGGACGACGCCGAGGCGGGCAGCGACGCGGCGGACGGCGCAGGGGCGGACGCGCGCGGGACGAAGAGCCTGCGCCGCGGCCGTCAGAGCCAGTTGCGGCGCTTGAAGACCAGGTAGAGGCTCGTGCAGACCAACGCCATCAGGGCGATCGCGAACGGATAGCCGAAGGCCCACTTGAGTTCGGGCATCGAGTCGAAGTTCATGCCGTAGACGGTGCCGATCAGCGTCGGGGCGAAGAGGATGGCCGCCCAGGAGGAGATCTTCTTGATCTCGTCGTTCTGCGCGTGCCCGGCCTCCGCGAGCTGCTTCATCTCCTCGTTCTGCCGCTGCGACACCAGGGTCGCGTTGACGGTGAGGATGTTCTGCAGCATCTGCCGGAAGCCGTCGACCCGCTCGGCGGCGTAGGTCGCGTGGTCGGCGACGTCCCGCAGGTAGCGCTGGAGCTCGTCGTCGGTGCCGTACTTGCCGAAGCCGGCCTCCAGGCTCTTCATGATCTCCAGCAGCGGTCGGGTGGCGCGCTGGAACTCGATGACCTCGCGCGAGAGTTCGTAGATGCGCCGGGACACCTGCGGGTCCCCGCCGAACACCTCGGTCTCGATCTCGTCGATGTCGTGCTGGAGGCCCGCGATGACCGGCGCGTAGCCGTCGACGACCGCGTCCAGTACCGCGTACAGGACGGCCTCCGGGCCCAGCGCGAGCAGCTCCGGGTCGGCCTCCAGGCGCCGCCGCACCGCCGAGAGGTCGGGGGCCTGCGAGTGGCGGACGGTGAACACGAAGTCGGGGCCGACGAAGAGGTGGATCTCGCCGAAGTCCACCTCCTCCACGTCGTCGAGGTACCGGGCGGCCCTCAGCACGACGAACAGCGTGTCGCCGTAGCGCTCCAGCTTCGGCCGCTGGTGGGCGACGATGGCGTCCTCGACCGCCAGCTCGTGCAGGTTGAACCGCTCCGCGACCTCCAGCAGCTGTGCCTCGGCCGGGCGGTAGAGCCCGATCCAGGCCATCGTGCCGGGCTTGCCGGGCAGTTCGCGGTAGACGTCCGCCAGGTTGGCCGGCGTCGGCATCCGGCGGCCCTCGCGGTAGACGGCGGCGTCGACGACCGAACGCTCCAGGCTGACGTCCTCGGCCGGCTGGTCCGGGCGCGGGTCCATCGAGTGCTCGGGGGCGGGCTGGGTGTCGGTGGAGCGGGTCGGGACGGCGGAACGGGAGAACGGACGCTTGCTTGCGCGCACGGCGCGCACACGCCAGTCGGACATGGCGGGGTACCTCCGCTGTTCGGGGGCCACCGCACCCGGCCGGAAGGCTCGGGGCGGGGCAGGCGGGAGACGCCCGGCCGCCCTCCACCACGCACGGCGCCCGGCCGCGCGGTGCCGCCTGCCGGGATCAGCGGCGGGCGGTGCGACGACGGGAGCCGGAAGCGGTGCGGGAGGAGAAGTGCCGGGGGCCAGGAGATGGGGGGGACGTCCTGGGGCAGGGCCGACTTCGACCCGGGCTACTGCTCTCCACCGATCTCACCTCCTCGCCGTCGGGGCGCCCACGCAGGGTCACCGTGACCGGGCCACCAGGAGGATCCACACCGTCCGGCCGCACGCACACGTGCCCGCGACAGAAACGGGTGGGCACCCCTGATCTCGTCAGAGCTTTGGCACGCCACGGCGTAGCACCCGGGGGTGCAGCCACTTGGGGTCACCCCTTAGGCCGGGGAGACCTGTCCTGACCCTGGGCGTCTCTCGACGTCGTGGGGTCAGTGGCCTGTGTCCGTGGCGACGCCTCACCGAACGAGGTGCCTTCACAACTTCAATGAGTCTAGTACCCACCGGGGACTCCCTTCGACCAGGGGGCCCGCGCCCGATCCGGCGGAACACGCCCGAAGGGGCGCGCGACGGCGGCGAAAGCCCTTCCGCGCGACCCTCCGTTCACACCTTTCGAACCGTCAGCACCTCTGTGTTGAAGGAGTTTTGAGACGATCGGCGAACCTCGTGACGCCGAAGTGGATCCACGCTCGGTCGACTACGCTCGGTAGTGCGGCTCCCTTCGGCACGACCCCGGACGACCCCCGGACGACCGCCGAACGGGGCACGACGGCGGTGATCGGCGACGGGCCGGCGGGGATGCCGACCGGACGGCAGCCGTCCGCGGCTGCTCGGTACGGCGGCTCGGTGGGACCGTTCGACCGGGACTTCGGTGCGACCGTTCAGTGCGACCGTTCAGAGGGACGGTTCAGTGGGACGGTTCGAGGTGGGCGGCGACGTACGGGACCGCGACCGCCTCCAGCGCGCCCGGCGAACCGAACGCCGGGTGGACGTTGACCTCGAAGACCACACCGCCGCTCTGGGCCGCCAGGTCCACGGCGGCGAACGGCAGCCCCACCGCTCCGGTCGCCTCGACCGCCAGCTCCGCCAGTCCGGCGGGCAGGTCGTCGACCGGAAGCGGGGTGGAGACGGCACCCCGGGCGAGGTTGCACGGTGCGTCCGGGTCTGCCTGCACGTGCTCGACCGCGCGGATCGCCCGCCCGTTCAGCACCGTCACCCGGAACTGGTGACGCCGTCCGTCGGCGGTGAAGTTGCCGGCGTCACTCGCGAGCAGCCAGTCGGTGCCGGCCTCGGCGTAGCACCGGGCGGCGTCGGCGAGCTGGGCCCGGGTGGTGACGTGGAACACGTCCTGGCCGCTCATCCCGACGGCCGGCCTCGCCCAGACGTCGCCGCCGAGCCGGTCGAAGACCTCGGCCGCCTCCTCGGGCGTGGGCCGGGAGAGGGTGAGGGTGGCCATCTGGCGGACGCCGTCCCGGGCGAACCGCTCCACCGCGAGGCGCTTGTCGGTGGCCACCCGCCAGCCGTCCACGGCGGTGCCCAGCGAGCGCACACCGTGCTCGCGCAGCGCGCGCTGGCAGTCGGCGAGCTCCGTCCGCCGGTGCGGCGGTATCTCGTAGAGGAGCACCGCCGTGGCGGCCACGGCCAGGCCCTCGCCGGGCACCTCAAGGCTGACCCCGCCGTCGACGCCGCGCACCAGGCCGGGACCGCCGGCCATGAAGTGCCGTGCGTCGAGCAGCACGGGTGCCCGGCCGGTGAGCCTGTGCACGGCGGAGGCCAGCGCCTCCCGACTGCCCTCGGACGAACTGTGATCGGTCATCAGAACGAGCTCGCTGCGCCCCATGGAGCCATGGAACATGTCGCGGACATGGTCAGGCAAGACCGTGTCCCGCACGCACGCCCCCCTCCGCCCCGGCCGGACGGAAATCCGGATGCGAAGCACCGGCCTCCCGCGCTACCGTCGGCCCCATGTCGACGCCCCGCATCTCCTAGCTGACGGACCCGCCTCCACGCCACCCGTGTGTCCGTCCGCTGTTCCGGAGCGTCATCCCATGATCACCACCCGTGGTGTCGACGTGCGCGTCGCCGCCCGCCTGCTGCTGTCCGACGTCACCCTCCACATCGCGCCCGGCGACCGTATCGGCCTCGTCGGCCGCAACGGCGCCGGCAAGACCACCCTGCTCTCCACCCTGGCGGGCCGGATCCGGCCCGCCGCCGGGACCGTCACCCGCACCGGCCCGGTCGGCTACCTGGCGCAGGACTCCAGGGCCGCCGACCCGGCCGTCACCGTCACGGACCGGATCCTGTCCGCGCGCGGTCTGGACTCCGCCGTCCGCGCCCTGCGCGCCGCCGAGACCGCGCTGGCCGAGGCCGCCACCGCCGTGGTCGCGGCGACGGGCCGTTCAGCGAGGAATCCCGCGACCGGGACCGCCGCTCCCGAACGGGCCCAACGCCGGGCCATGGCCGCCTACACCACGGCCGAGGCCGAGTTCCAGGCTCGAGGCGGCTACGCGGCGGAGGCCGAGGCCGCCCGGGTCGCGGCAGGCCTGGGCCTGCCCGGCCGAGTCCTCGACGGCCCGCTCGGCGCGCTCTCCGGCGGTCAGCGCCGCCGGGTCGAGCTGGCCAGGATCCTCTTCGCCGGCCACGACACCCTGCTCCTCGACGAGCCCACCAACCACCTGGACGCCGACGCCGTCGCCTGGCTCCGGGACTTCCTGGCCGGCTACCCGGGCGGCGTGGCGCTGATCAGCCACGACGTGCCGCTGATCGCCGCCACCGTCAACCGGGTCTTCCACCTCGACCCGCAGCGTGCCGCCGTGGACGTCCACAACACCGGGTGGGCCGCCTACCTCGTCCAACGCGACGCCGACGAACGCCGCCGCGTCCGCGAACGCGCCAACGCCGAGCGGAAGGCCACCGCGCTGCACGCCCAGGCCGACCGGATGCGGGCCAACGTCGCGACCGCCGTCGGCGCCCGTTCCATGGCCCGCCGCGCCGACCGGATGCTCGCCGCCCTCGAACCGGCCCGGCGGGCCGAGCGCACGGCCCGGATCCGGCTGCCCGACCCGGCGCCCTGCGGCCGGATGCCGCTCGGCGCCGTCAGCCTCGCCAAGTCCTACGACGGGCGGCGCGTGCTCGCCGGCCTCGACCTCGCCGTCGACCGGGGCACCCGGCTGGTCGTGCTCGGCCACAACGGCGCCGGCAAAACCACCCTGTTGCGGATCCTGGCCGGCCACGAGCACCCCGACGGCGGCCGGGTCGTCCCCGGCCCGGGGCTGAGACTCGGCTACTTCGCCCAGGAACACGACACCCTCGACCCGGCCCGCAGCGTCCGGGAGAACCTCTCCCGGGCCGCGCCCGACCTCACCGACGGCGAACTGCGGCACGTGCTCGGCGCGTTCCTCTTCCGCGGCGACGACGCCGACAAGCCCGCCGGAGTCCTCTCCGGCGGCGAGAAGACCAGGCTCGCCCTGGCCGGACTGGTCCACTCCGGCGCCAACGTCCTGCTGCTGGACGAGCCCACCAACAACCTCGACCCCGCCTCCCGCGCCGAGGTCCTGGCCGCGGTCGGCACGTACCCCGGCGCGATCGTGCTGGTCACCCACGACCCCGGGGCCGTCGAGGCGCTGCGCCCGGACCGGGTCCTGCTGCTGCCGGACGGCGACGAGGACCTGTGGAACGACGGCTACCTCGACCTGGTCACGGCAGGCTGACCGGCCCGCCCCGGTCGTCCGGGGCACTCGGCCGGCCGGGGTCCCGGGGCTTCCGGGCCTCGATCAGGAACCGGGCGGAGTGGGCGACGAACGGCCCCTCCGCCCGGATCCGGGCGTCCAGCTCACGAAGCCGATCCCGGTACGCGCCGACCGTGAAGCCCGGAACCATCCAGACCACCTTGCGCAGGAAGTAGACCACCGCACCGATGTCGCGGAACTCCGTCCGCAGCCGCTCCGAGCGCAGGTCGACGACCTCCAGTCCGGCGGCCCGGGCGGCCCCGGCCTCGTCCTCCGGTCGCCGGGCCCGGCGTGCCTCGGGCTGCGGCCCGAGGAAGTACTCGACCAGTTCGAACACCGAGGCCGGCCCGACGTGCTGGGCCAGGTAGCTGCCGCCCGGACGCAGGACCCGGGCGATCTCCTCCCACCAGACCGTCACCGGGTGCCGGCAGGTCACCAGGTCGAAGGCGCCGTCGGCGAACGGCAGCGGCGGCTCGTCCGGATCGGCGACCAGGACGGCGCCCAGCGGGTGCAGCAGCCCGGTCGCGCGGGCCACGTTCGGCGGCCAGGACTCGGTGGCCACCATCGTGGCCGGGAAGCTCCCGGCCACACCCGCCAGCACCTCACCGCCGCCGGTCTGCACGTCCAGGGCCGCCGACACCCGGGCCAGCCGTTCCCCCACAAGCCGCTGGTACCCCCACGACGGGCGGTCCTCGGTCGCCCGGCCGTCCAGCCAGGAGAAGTCCCACCCGTCGACCGACACCGCCTCGGCCTCGGCCACCAGTTCCTCGAACGTCCGCTCCATGGGCCCATCCTGCCCCGCTCCGGTCCGCCCTGCTTCCCCCGGCCGCGTCCGACCCCGCCCCGGCCTCGGATCGTCGCCGCCGGATCGTTGCCGCCGGATCGTCACCGCCCGCGCGGCTCCCGACGGCGGAGTTCCGGACCGCAGGGTTCCCGACCGGCCGCCTCCGGCTCAGGCGAGCCGGGCGGCGACCCGCTCGTTGCCGGAGAGGTCCCGGAAGTGCAGTGAACGGTCCGGGCCACCGTCTCCGGTACCCCGGGTGTGGTGGACACCCCGAGCTCGGCGAGCCGGGCCTCCACCCGGTCGAGGTCCGCGGTGTGGAGGACCGGCAACGGCAGCCCGCCGGTCTGCCGCCCCGCCGCCGCACCGTCGAGGAGCACCGTGAGGCCCAGCCCGTCGCGGTAGGTCGCGGTAGAAGGTCGGCGCCGCCTCCGTGTCGTCGACCACCACCACCACCACCGTGCGGGCGATCGCCGAGAACAGTCCGTTCGTCTCCTTGCGCCCCCCGGCCGTGCCGCGACCGTAGGGCACCGACACTGACACTGCCGCTCCCGCGCCGGTCCCCGGCCGTCGACGGCCCGTCACCCGCCCGACCGGAACCGCCCGGAACCGCCCCCGGACCCCGCCGGCTCAGGCGGCCTCGGCCCGGCGCGCGGCAACGGTCCAGGCCGCCGTGACGGCACGGTGGGCCGCGGCCGTCGCCTCGACGGCGTCGCCGGCCAGCCGGACCGGCGCACCGAGGTGGACGTGGAGGGTCGGACGGCGGACCGGTGCGGTGGCCAGGCCCGCCAGTTGCTTGAACGAGCCGCCCGACGTGAGCCGCCGGGAGCCCGCCTGCCCGAGCGGGACCACCGGAGCGTCGGCGGCGCGGGCGAGCCGCGCCAGGCCGCTGCGGAAGGGCCCCGGCGGCTGCTCACCGGAGTCCCGGCGGCGGGGCAGCCCGCCCTCTCCGTAGATCAGGACGACCCGCCCGGCGGCGAGTGCCTCCGCGGCTGCGTCGAGGGCCTCGGAGGCCCGCGCGGTACCCCGGTGGACGGCGATGTGCCCCTCGCGGCGCAGCAGCTGCCCGAGCGCCGGGATCCGCCAGAGCCCGGCCGTCGCCAGCACGACCGGCCGGATGCCGAGACGGTGCAGGGCGGCGAACACGACGACCGGGTCGGCGAGCGAGGTGTGGTTGGCCGCGACGATGCTGCCGGGGGCGGGGAGTTCGGAGCCTTCGGCGGTGACCTGGAGACGGCCGAGAGCGGGGACGAGGAACGCTGCGGTGCGACTGATCATGGCGGTGGCGTGGTCCTTGTGACGGTTTCGCAGTGTTGTCGGCCAGTCTGCGGGAGCCCGCTGCGGTGCGCCTGAGTACCCGTACTCAGCTTCGACCGGGACGGATCCGACCGGCCGTCGCCGGTTGCGAGACGCTCCGGAGCAGGTCCCGACCTCGCATTCCGGGCCGACCCTGTCTAGGCTCACGTGGATGAGGCGACTGGACGTACTCGACCAAGCCCTGTTCACGCGGATCGCCACGGCCCGCTCGCGCGGCACCGGGCGGCGGACCGCGCCGTGGATGCGCGGACTGAGCCGGGCCGCCAACCACGGCGTGCTCTGGTTCGGCACCGCCGCCGTGCTGGGGGCCGTCGGCGGACGGGCCGGCCGGCGGGCGGCCCTGCGCGGGGTGGGCTCGCTGGCGCTCGCCTCCACGGTGGCCAACATCGCCGCCAAACAGCTGACCCGGCGTCCGCGCCCGCAGCTGGACCCGGTGCCGGCCGCCCGCCGCCTGCTGCGCCAGCCGATCACCACCTCGTTCCCCTCGGGCCACTCGGCCTCCGCCGCCGCCTTCGCCACCGCGGTCGCGATCGAGTCCCCGGCGGCCGCGGCCGTGGTGGTGCCGGTGGCGCTGGCCGTCGGGGCGTCCCGGGTCTACACCGGTGCGCACTACCCGGGCGACGTGCTGGCCGGGTTCGCGCTCGGCTCCGCGCTCGCCGCGCTCACCCTGCGATGGTGGCCCAGGTCGTCCGACGTGCCGCCGCCCGCGGGCCCGCCCCGCCGCGCGGCCCCGGCGCTGCCCGAGGGAGCCGGGCTGTCGGTCGTGGTCAACAGCGGCTCCGGCAGCGGCGCCCTGACGCCCGCCGGACCGGAGGAGACCGCGGAGCTGCTGCGCACGCTCCTGACGCGGGCCGACGTCCGGGTCTGCGGACCCGACGACGACCTTCCCACGCTGCTGACCGAGGCGGCCGACCGCGCCGCAGCGGCCGGCGGGGCGCTCGGGGTCTGCGGCGGCGACGGCAGCGTGAACCTGGCCGCCGGGCTCGCGGTCGAGCGGAACCTCCCGCTCGCGGTGTTCCCCGGTGGCACGCTCAACCACTTCGCCCTGGACCTCGGCATCGACGGGCCGGAGGCGACCGCGGCGGCCGTGGCCGCCGGGACCGCCTGCGGGGTGGACCTGGGTATCGCCGCCGACGACACCGAGCGGCGGCACTTCCTCAACACCTTCAGTCTGGGCGTCTACCCCGAGCTGGTCAGGGTGCGGGAGTCGTTGGAGGGGCGGCTGGGCAAGTGGCCGGCGCTCGCGGTGGCGGTGGTCCGGGTGCTGGCCGCCGCCGAACCGGTCACCGTCCGGGCGGGCGGCCGCGACCGGCGGCTCTGGCTGCTGTTCGCGGGCAACGGCGCGTACGACCCGCCGGGCTTCGCCCCCACCCACCGGACCGGTCTCGCCGACGGCCTGCTGGACATCCGGATCGTGGACGGCGGTAGCCCGTTCGGCCGGACCAGGCTCGCCGCCGCCTTCCTCTCCGGGACCCTCTCCCGCTCCCGGGTCTACCACTCCGCCCGTCTCGGCGCCCTCGACCTCGACGCGCTGGGGAGCGCCGACCGGATCGCGGTCGACGGCGAGTCCGTCCCCGCGGCCGGTGCGCTGCGGCTGGCCAAGGCCCGCCAGGCGCTCACCGTGTACCGGCCGGCCCTGGACTGAGTCGGGAACCGTCGCAGCGGCCCCGCACCCGGCCCGCACCCGGCCCGCGTGCGGCGGCGCTGCGCCGCCGACAACGCCGGAAGGGCCTGGACGACACGCAGCTCACCCCATTCGAGTGACATTCCCTCCGGTGGCCCGACCCGGGTCCCTAGTGTTCACCACACAGTTGGTCTACGAAGGGATACCACCATGTACCGCACCGTCCGCACCTTCGCCGTTCTCCTCGCCGCCGTCGGCGCCGTTGCCGTCCCGACCCAGGCCTTCGCCGACGGCGGCGACACCGTCACCGTCACCACCATCACCGTCATCGGCACCGGCAACCAGCTCGCCGGCGGCGACATCTACAACACCGGCGGCGACGCCATCATCGGCGCCTTCAACGCCAACAACGTTTCCTGACTCCCCCACTCTGACCTACGACACCGCCCGCGCCCCCTCCGGCGCGGGCGGTGTCGCGTGCGCCGGGACCTCACGCGGCCGGCACCGGCTTCCGGAGCCGGTGGAGCGTCCGCAGGGCCTCGCGCCGGTACTCGGCCGACCTGAAGTCCCTCCTCCAGCCCGATCAGGTCTCGCGCTGCGGGTGGTACTCCTCCTCGGGCACCCCGAAGGTCCACGCCACCCCGGCCCGGGCGGTGCGGGTGCCGGGCGGGACCCGCAGCCAGTACGTCCGGAAGGTGCCGTCGGGCTCGGCGGTCGAGTTGACCACCTCCACCATCACCACCGGCTCGTCGTCGGGCAGCTGGATCCGCCAGAGCACCCCGGTCCCGTCACGGTGCAGCGGCTCGGCGCCGGAGTCCGCGAGGTACCGCTCGTAGCCGTAGTGCTCCAGCAGGACGCGGCGCAGCTCGGCGTTCTCCTCGGTGCGGATCCGCTCGACGGTGACGGAGCCGAGACCCGCCAGGAACTCGGCCGGGACGGGCATGCCGCGCCACGCGTGCAGGGCGAAGCCGTCGGCGTACGCGACGGCGGGTCCGTCGGCCCGGTCCAGGCGGCCGGCCTCGTCACGGTGCAGTTCGACCGGCCGCTCGCTGATCAGCACCACGTCCTCGTACGGCCACCACCAGCCGACACCGAGCGCCACCTCGGCCAGCGCGGCGATCGCCCCACCGGCGCCGTCCCGGTCCGCCGCACCGCTCGGATCACCCGAATCACCCGAATCGCTCGAATCGGCCGGAGCCGGTCCCAGGACACCGGCCGCTTCGAACGCGGCGAACCACGGTGCGTCGTGCTGGCCGCGGACGGCCTCCAGCAGGGCGAGCCGGGCGGCCGTGCGGCGCTGCAGGGCCGCATCGACCACCTCGTCCGGCTCCTCCTCCGTGTCGGGTTCGGGGGCGAGCCGGTCGAGCACGGCGTTGCGGATCCGGTCGGCCAGCGCGTTCGTCACCGGGCCGAGCTCACCGCCGGTCAGCGCCCAGAGCGGTGCCCAGCCGCCCGCGCCGACCCGCTCGACCGCGCGGCCCCGGACCGCGTCCCACGGCCTGGTCCGGACCGTCTCGCGCACGGTGACCGCGCCGGAGCCGTGCAGCTCCAGCGCCGTCGCCGCAGCCGCCAGCGGCGAGCCGAACCACCGGATGTCGGCCGGTTCCGCCAGCCCCACGGCCCGGTACGCGGCCCGCACGGCCCGCTCGACCCCGTCCCGGTCGGCCGGGCCGGTGGCCGCCGCTCCCGCCCGCCAACGGGCCGTCACCTCGGCCGGTCCGGCCACCCCGCGGTCCACTGCCGTCCGCACCGTCTCCACCGCTTCCGCCGCCGTCATCACACACTCCGATCCCGGGCCGGGCACCCGACCCGGGCACCCCACGTCCGTTCCGTTCCGTTCCGTCGTTCCGTTGCGTTCAGCGCCCTGTACCGCCGTGCACCCCGGGCCCCGCCGAGGTCGCGGGCACCGTGGACCCGGCGGCCCGGTCGCCCGACGGCCGTCAGTCCGCGACGACGCGGACCGATCCCGGCACGTACTCGCGCTGGCGGACCACCCGGTACCAGCCCTTGGGCAGCGGTATCGCCGCGTGCTCCTCGTGCACGACCCGGCCGCCCTCGACGAGGTGCAGCCAGGCCGCGCCGAACGGCCCCGCCTCGCGACGCAGCTCCCCCGGGCCGACCACGGCGTGGGCATGGCCCGTCACCTCGCCCAGCGCGAGGACCAGCCTGCCCCGCGCGTCCCGGGGCTGCGGGGCCAGCGAGCCCACCCGTGTCGGCACCGCCGACTCCTCCACCGGCACGATCAGCACGTCACCCTGGCGGTACATCAGTCCTCCTCGACCGGTCCGACGGACCATCGGAATCCCACGCCCCGGACCTTAGGACAGGGGACTGACAACGGCCGGTCCGGGCCGGGCGCGGGGCCCGCCGGCAGCCGGCGCCGCCGCCGTGACGCGCCCGGTTTCCGCCCCGGCCACCGGATTGTCCGACCCGCCTGGTAGACACTTGTTCGGCCCGCACCGACACCTCCAGGAGCAGCGCATGACGGTCAACAAGCACATCGAGGAGTTCCACGGCCTGCCGGTCTTCGACTTCGTCGCGGCCGTCGACGAGGGCGGCGAGCTGCCGGAGCCCGGCGCGGTGGCCTGGAAGGTCGCCGTCGAGTTCGACGCCTCCACGGGCTGGGTCGAGCGCTGGCAGCAGTTCCTGGACGCCGTCGACACGGGCCGGGTCGGCGCGGTGGTGGTGGGCGAGTGGTCGAAGGACGGACCGGAGAGCTTCGCCGAGCCGCTGGCCGCGATCCTGGGCGCCGCCGACCGGCTGCCGGCGCTGCGCGGCCTGTTCGTCGGGGACATCACGTACGAGGAGAACGAGATCTCCTGGATCGACATGGTCGACGTCACGCCGCTGCTGACGACGTTCCCGCTGCTCACCGAGCTGGTGGTGCGCGGCGCCTCCGGGGAGAGCGTCGACGGGGACGGGGTGTCGCTGAAGCCGGTGCGCCACGAGCACCTGCGAGCGCTGCGCTTCGAGTCGGGCGGGCTCCCGGTCGGGGTGCCGCGGGCGGTGGCGGCGAGCGAGCTGCCCGCGCTGGAGCGGCTGGCGTTCTGGCTCGGCGTGCCGAACTACGGCGGCGACACCGCCCTCGACGACCTCGCGCCGTTCCTCGACGGCACCCGGTTCCCGGCGCTGCGCCACCTCGGCCTCCAGAACAGCGCGATCCAGGACGAGATCGCCGCCGCCGTCGCCCACGCCCCCGTGGTGGCCCGGTTGGAGTCGCTCGACCTCTCGATGGGCGTGCTCACCGACCAGGGCGCCACCGCGCTCCTGGACGGCCAGCCGCTCACCCACCTCAAGACGCTCGACCTCCACCACCACTACCTCACCGACGCGATGCAGCAGCGGCTGCGCGAGGCGCTGCACGGGGTGTCGGTCGACCTCTCCGGGGGCGGCAAGCCCGACGACCAGTGGCGTTACGTGGCGGTCTCCGAGTAGCCCGGCCGCGGAAGGACCACCTCCCCACCACCCGTCAGTCGTACAGCCCAGGGGGGCACCATGATCACCTCTACCAACGAGCAGTTCCACGGTCTGCCGGTCGTCGGGTTCCCCACCGACCGGAGCGGCCCGGACGCCCTCCCGGAGCCCGGCGCCGTCGCGTGGCGGCTGTCGGTGGAGTACGCCGCGGAGGGCGGGTTCGACGCGCTCTGGGCGGACTTCCTGGCCACCGTCGACCCGGCCTCCGTGCGCGCACTGGTCATCGGTACGTGGTGGCCGCACGACCACGAACCGGCTGAGCAGATGCTCGCCGCCCTGGTCGGTGACGCCACGCGGCTCAGCGCGCTGGAGGCGCTCTTCATCGCCGACGTGACGTACGAGGACTGCGAGATCTCCTGGTTGGAGATGTCGGACATCACTCCGGTGGTGACGGCGTTCCCGCAGCTGACCGAGCTGGTGGTGCGCGGCGGCAACGGGCTGCGGCTCAGCCCCGTCCGGCACGACCGCCTGGTGGACCTCCGCTTCGAGGCCGGCGGCCTGTCGGCCGAGCTGGTCCGGGGGGTCGCGGCGAGCGAGCTGCCGGCCCTGGAGGGGCTGGAGCTCTGGCTCGGTGTCGACGACCACGGCGGCAGCTCCGACGTCGACGACCTGACGCCGTTCCTCGACGGCACCCGGCTGCCGGCGCTGCGCCACCTCCGGCTGCAGAACAGCATGTTCCAGGACGAGATCGCCGCCGCCGTCGCCCACGCCCCCGTGGTGGCCCGGTTGAGGACGCTCGGCCTCTCGATGGGGACGCTGACCGACGAGGGCGCGGCCGCGCTCCTGGACGGCCAGCCGCTCACCCACCTCAGGACGCTCGACCTGCACCACCACTACCTCACCGACGCGATGCAGGAACGGATTCGCGCTTCCCTGCCCGGCGTGGCGATCGACCTCTCCGAGCCGGAGGATCCGGACAGCGAGTGGCGCTACGTCGCGGTGGCCGAGTAGGCGGGCGGCGATGACGACCTCCCGCCCCGGGCCCCCGCCTCCGGCCGCGGCCCCCACCGCGCACACGGACACCGCCACGGGCGGCGGCATCGCCACGGGCACGGGCATCGACGCCACGGCTACCCGCCCGGCTGGCACCACCGGCCCCGCCCGGGGCGGCCACCGGCTCCCGGCGTCCGGGCGACTGACCGTGCTCGGCAACCCGGGCCACCGCCGGGTGACGCTGTTCGCCGCCGCCGCACGTGCCGCCGGGCTGCCGGAACCCATCGTGCTGCCCTGGATCGACGTGCTGCACGGTACCCACCGGCTGCCCGGGGGGAGCCTGGTGCGGATCGAGTCGCCCGGCGAGGACGAGGCCGTGGACGCGCTGCTGCGCGGGCCTGCCCTCGGCGACGGCTACGCACCGACCAGGGTCGAGGGCGGAGCGGCCTGGTACGCGCGGGTGACGACCGCACTGCGCGCGCTGGAGCAGGCACCCGGTGTCCGGCTGCTCGGCGACCCTGCGGAGATCGCCGTGATGTTCGACAAGCGGCGCACGCACGCGCTGCTGTCGGCGGCCGGCGTACCGGTGCCCCGGGCGCTCGGCGGCGCCGCCGTCACCGGCTGGGAGGACCTGCGCGAGCGGCTGGCGGTCGCCGGGCTGCGGCGGGTCTTCCTCAAGCCCTCCCACGGCTCCTCCGCCTCGGGGGTGGTGGCGCTGGAGTTCGGCCCCCGCGGCCAGGTGCAGGCGACCACCTCGGTGGAGCTGGCCGGCGGGGAGCTCCACAACTCGCTACAGGTCCGACGCTACCGGGACGAGCCCGTGGTGGCCGAGCTGGTCGACCGGCTCGCCCCGGACGGACTGCACGTCGAGCAGTGGGTCCCGAAGGCCGCCCAGTCGGGCCGCTCCGCCGACCTCCGGGTCGTCGTGATCGCCGGACGGGCCACCCACGTGGTGGTCCGCACCAGCCCGCAGCCGATGACCAACCTGCACCTCGGCGGTTCCCGCGGCAGCCTGGCGCTGGCCCGGGAGGCCGCCGGACCGGCGTGGCCCGCGCTCCTGGAGACGGCGGAGCGGGCGGCCCGGTGCTTCCCGAACTCCCCGATGGTCGGTGTCGACGTGCTTCCCGTCGCCGACTGGCGGCGGGCACTGGTGGGCGAGGTCAACGCCTTCGGTGACCTGCTGCCCAACCTCACCGGTCTGCCCGGCGGCCCGGCCGAGGGCCTGGACACCTACGCCGCCCAGCTCGCCGCCCTCCTCCTGCCCGGCCCCGGGCAGGATCCGACGCACCACCCAGGTACGGAACAGCCCCGATGAACCACCGGACCACCCGGCCCACCGCGCCCACGCCCACCATGCCCGCGCCCGTCGCCCCCGCGCCCGTCGTCGTGCCCGGAGACGCTCCGGCGGGCGGCCCGGACATGAACGCCGTCGTGGGCAGCCACGACCTGCTCCTCGTCACCCTGGACACCCTGCGGTTCGACGTCGCCGAGGAGTTGGCCGCCGCGGGGCGGCTCCCGAACCTGGCCGCCCACCTCCCCGGGGGGCGCTGGGAGAAGCGGCACTCCCCCGGCAGCTTCACCTACGCCTCCCACCAGGCGATCCTGGCCGGGTTCCTGCCGACCCCGGCCTCGCCGGACGGGCCGCACCCGCGTCTGTTCGCCGCCCGGTTCGCCGGCTCCGAGACCACCGCGCCGCTCACCTGGGTGTTCGACGCCGCGGACCTTCCGGGTGCGCTCGGCGCCGCCGGGTACCGGACGGTCTGCATCGGCGGGGTCGGCTTCTTCAACAAACAGGGACCGCTGGGTTCGGTACTGCCCGGCCTCTTCCAGGAGAGCCACTGGGCACCGGAGATGGGAGTCCCCTCGCCCACCTCCTTCGAGGCACAGGTCGCCCGCGCCGAGCAGGTGGCCGCCGAACAGCCCGCCGACCGGCCGCTCTTCCTCTTCCTCAACGTGTCGGCACTGCACCAGCCGAACTGGTTCCACCTGCCCGGCGCCACGCGCGAACACGGCGACAGCCGGGAGAGCCACGCCGCCGCCCTCACCTACGTGGACGCCCACATCGGCCGCCTCTTCGCGGCGATGAGCGCACGACGACCCTGCTTCGCGATCGTCTGCTCCGACCACGGCACGGCCTACGGCGAGGACGGCTACACCGGGCACCGGATCGGCCACGAGGTGGTCTGGACCGTCCCGTACGCGCACTTCACGCTCCCCGCGCACACCGAGGCAGCCGACGCCCGCCTCGACGCCACCGACGCCGCCACCACGGCCGCCACCACCGACGACGACGCCGCCGAGGAGACCGTATGACCACCGCCCCCGCCCGGCCCGCCGGACCGTCGCACCGGGCCTCCCCCGCGACTCCTTCGAGCCCCGTGGCACCCGAATCGCCGTACCGGTCCTACGTCTACGCCTACCCGCACAAGACCGCGTACCGCAGGCTGTCGGACCGCCCCGCGCTGCGTGACCTGTGGGCCGGCGAGCCCCAGCACGCGCTCTCCCTCTACCTCCACATCCCGTTCTGCGAGGTGCGCTGCGGCTTCTGCAACCTCTTCACCCGGATCGGCGGCCCGGACGGCCTGACCACCGCCTACCTGGACGCCCTCGACCGCCAGGCCGACGCCGTCCGCGCGGCGCTCGACGACGGGGCCCGGTTCGCGCTGGCCGCGTTCGGCGGCGGCACCCCCACCTACCTCGACGCGGCGGAGCTGGAACGGCTCTGCGACATCGCCGAGCACCGGATGGGCGCCGACCTGCGGGCGATCCCGCTCTCGGTGGAGGCCTCACCCGCGACCGCCACCGCCGACCGCCTGGAGGTGCTCGCCGCCCGGGGCGCCACCCGGCTCAGTCTGGGCGTGCAGTCCTTCGTCGACGCCGAGGCCCGCTCGGCGGTCCGCCCGCAGAAGCGCGCCGACGTCGAAGCCGCGCTCGGACGGATCCGCGCCGCCGGATTCCCCGTCCTCAACATCGACCTCATCTACGGCATCGACGGTCAGACCGAGGCCAGCTGGCTCCACTCACTGGACGCCGCACTCGTCTGGCAGCCGGAGGAGCTGTACCTCTACCCGCTCTACGTCCGCCCGCTGACCGGTCTGGCCCGACGCGCGGAGCCGGAGAGCACGGCCCAGTGGGACGCCCGGCGGCTCGCGCTCTACCGGGCCGGCCGCGACCACCTGCTCGCCCACGGCTACCAGCAGGTGTCGATGCGGATGTTCCGCCGCGCCGCCTCCCCGCAGGCCGGCAGCGGCGAGTACGCCTGCCAGACCGACGGCATGGTCGGCCTCGGCTGCGGGGCCCGCTCCTACACCTCCCGGCTGCACTACTCCTTCGACTACGCGGTCGACGCCACCGAGGTCCGCCGCATCATCGACGACTACGTCGCCACCGAGGAGTTCCGGCACGCCGTGGTCGGCCGGGCGATGACCCCGGACGAGGCACGGCGGAGGCACCTCGTCCAGTCGCTGCTCCAGGCCGACGGCCTCCCGGTGGCCGAGTACCGGGCCCGGTTCGGCAGCACCCCCGCCGAGGACTTCCCGGTCGAGCTGGCCGACTTCGAGGCCCGCGGCTGGCTCTCCACCGGCGTGGACGCCCCCGGCCGGCTGGCGCTCTCCCCCGAGGGGCTGGCGCACTCGGACGCGGTCGGTCCGATGCTCTTCTCGCCCGAGGTCCGCACGCTGATGGCCGCGTACGAGGCGAAATGACCTTCCTCGGCATGCCCTCCGCCCGCCCGGCGACCGGCCCGACGACCGGCCCCAAGCCCGAGCCGGCGGCCGGGAGTTCAGCAGGGCCGGCGACCGGGCTCGACCTCACCCTCCTCTACCGCGGCCCGCTCTCCTCCTGCGACTACGACTGCCCCTACTGCCCGTTCGCCAAGCGGCGCGACACCCCCGGACAGCTGCGCTCCGACCTCGCCGCGTTGGAGCGGTTCAGCGCCTGGGCCACCGGCCGGGCCGGCACCGGCGACACCCTCTCCGTACTGTTCACCCCCTGGGGCGAGGGGCTGGTCCGGTCCTGGTACCGGCGGACGCTGGTCGAGCTGAGCCGGTTGCCGCACGTCCGACGGGTCGCGATCCAGACCAACCTCAGCTGCCGCACCGGCTGGCTGGCCGAGGCCGACCTCGCCACCCTGGCACTCTGGGTCACCTACCACCCCGGGCAGACGGACCACGACCGCTTCCTCGGCAAGTGCCGTGAACTGGACGCGCTGGGCGTGCGCTACAGCGTCGGCGTGGTCGGGCAGCCCGAGCACCTGGAGGCGGCCCGGCGGCTGCGCGCCGAGCTGTCGCCGGCCGTCTACCTGTGGATCAACGCCGCCGAGGGCCTGACCTACACCGACGCCGAGGCCGCCCGCTGGGCCGCCGTCGATCCGCACTTCGGCTACAGCCGGCACGCCCACCCCAGCGCCGGCCGCCCCTGCCGCACCGGCGAGTCCGTCCTCTCGGTGGACGGCGACGGCACCGTCCGCCGCTGCCACTTCGTCCGTGAGGAGCTCGGCAACCTCTACGACGACTCCTACCGGGCCCGGCTCGGCCCCCGCGCCTGCCCGCTCCCGGTCTGCGACTGCCACATCGGATACGTGCACCTGGAGACCCTGCCGCTGTACGACGTGTTCGCGGGCGGCGTCCTGGAACGCGTGCCGCACGGCTGGTGACCGCGGCCCGCCCGCCGGCCTCGTCAACCGGTCGGCCGGGGGAGTTCGCCGGACACCCCGGGCCGCCGGGGCTCGCCGGACAGCACCGCGTCCTCCCCGACGGAACGCCCCAGGGCGGCCGCGTGCCGGACCGCCGGGTCGGAGCCCTCCGCGGGTCGGGGCGCCGGGTCCTGCACCGTCACGTCCACTCCTCCGGCGGAGGAGGCCGGTGGTGCCCGTCGGGGCCTCCGGGGGCGGGCCGCCCGGCCGCCGTCCACCCTGCTCAGCCGCCGGATCCGCCGCCCGGACGGGGCTGCGCCAGGATGCGCCGGAGCCAGCGGGCGCGGGCGTTCCGGGCGTCCTGGCTGAGCGCCGCCTGCGGAGCGAGGGTGTCGAAGCCGTGGAACGCACCGGGCCAGACGTGGAGTTCGGCCTGGCCGCCGGCCCGCCAGATGGCATCGGCGTAGGCGACGCCCTCGTCCCTGAAGGTCTCGGCCGACCCGACCTCGAGGTAGGCCGGGGGCAGCCCGGAGAGATCGGTGGCGCGGGCGGGAGCCGCGTAGGGCGGCACGTCGGCGGCGCCGCACCGGTCCCCCAGCAGCGCCTGCCACCCGGTCGCGTTGGAGGTTCGGTCCCAGGTGTCGATGCCGGCCATCTGGTGGCCGGAGAAGGTGTCGTTGCGGTCGTCCAGCATCGGGCACAGCAGCAGTTGCCCGATCGGTACGGGCCCGCCCCGGTCGCGCGCGAGGAGGGCGAGCGCGGCAGCCAGCCCGCCGCCGGCGCTCTTGCCCCCGACGACCACGCGGTCCGCGTCGAGGCCCAGTTCGGCCGCGTGCTCGACCGTCCAGGCGAATCCGGCGTAACAGTCCTCCACCGGCCCGGGGTACGGCGTCCGCGGGGCCAGCCGGTACTCGACCGAGACGACGGCCAGCTCCGGCGGGAGGGCCCCTTCACCGAGCAGCGGAGGAAGCACGGACCGGGCGTTGCCCATGACCATCCCGCCGCCGTGCATGTAGTACAGGAACGGCAGCGGCCCGGCGACCCCGGTGGGCCGCACACGCACGAGCGTGATGTCCGGGCCGCCCGGCGCGCCCGGCACACGCAGCTCGTCCACCTCGAAGCGGCCGCCGGCGCCGAGCTCCCGGTCCGTCGGCGCGGGCCGCGCCGCCACGTCCGCCTCCTGCCGGGCCGTCAGGTTCTCCGGGGTCAACGGATCCTTCACCCCGGCTCCCAAAGCCGCCAGGGCCGCGCTCAGTTCGGGATCGAAAGGGGGAGCGCCGCCGGCCTCGGGAGCAGGGCCGGAACGGGACGGCACACCACCGGCGGTCATGACGCGGCGCCCCGTCGAACGAGGGCGGTGCGTCCAGGAAGCGCTCGCGCGTGGTCCATACGGTCCAGTCAACCACCCACCGGGCCGCGCTCACAGTGCGTCGGTCGACGACAACGCCCTTCTCTCGGCGCGAGGAGACCGTCCGCGCGCCGGTTCCCGGCGAGCCCCTGCCGTGCCGGACATCATCCAAAGCCGCCCGTCCGCACGCCGGTTGGCCCGTCCGGTTCCTCGGCCCGATTGTCGGACCCGTGCGGTTCAATTCCTCCGACGCACCGCTACCCCGCCTTGCCCCTGGAGCCCCGACCATGACGCAGGACACCACCCGCCCCGACGCCCCCGACGACTGGGAGGCCGTACTCGCCCACTCCTTCGGCCAGGTCCTCGGCCGACCGCTCTCCGCGCACGACCCCGCCGCCCGCTACGGCGCCTACTTCAGCGGCAACTTCATCCTGGAGAGCGAGCTGGACCGGGATCCGGTCTGGGTGGGCGGGGCCGCGCTGGCGGGGAGGGAACCCGTCGTCACGGCGCACCTGCTGCTCACCCCGCCCGGCGACCTCGACGCCACGGAGCTGGTCTTCGACGCGAGCCGCTCCTATTTCCTGGTCGAGCCGACGAAGTTTCCCGACGCCTTCGCCGACGACCTCGTCGCGTTGTCGCCGTCCTGGACCGGCGCGGTCCTGGGAGCCGACCTGGGTCGGCTGGCGGACCGTCACGGGCTCGACCTCGCCTCGGCCGACCTGCCAGGCGGGGCGTGGAGGCTGTGGGAGGGCCGGATAGCCTCCGCCGACACCCTCCTCGACGCGCTGCGCGCCGCCACGGGCCTCCTGGGCGTCACCGGCCCGGGCGACGTGCCCGCCGGTCTCGGCGACTCAGCCGACGAGGTGGACGGCGAGGCCCACGACCGGATCGCGGCCGTCGAGGACGACCGCCTGCGCGACTACCTGGCGGCCTTCTGCGACCCGGAGTCGCACGACCTCGCCCTCTGCCTCTACGAGATGGAGGAGGAGCAGGACGGCGGGCCGTTGGTGGCCCGCTGGGACGGCTCGGTCGACCAGTACGAGGTCGTCGTCCGGCGGATCGACGCCTGAGGGCGGACCGCAGGCCGCGAGCGGCGGACCCCGGACCTCGCACGGCAAGCCGGTCGACGGGGCCGGAGGCGCGCCCGGTCGACGAGGCAGGCTCCTCCTATCCCGGCAAGGAATCCCTCCGGTCCGAGGACTGTGACTGCTTCTTCGGCCGGGAGGAGTTCGTCGAACACCTGGCCGCCATGGTGTCCGCGCCCGGCCGAACCGGCACACCGGGTGCCAACTCGGCTATTAAGTGGGCTGGTTGACGGACGGAACCGGTGAATCCGGCGGCACGCCCGACCGATCGGCAGCGGAGCCGCCCGCGCCCACCGCCGGGAGGCCCCGGTGACCGAGCGCGCCGTCAGCGGGCCCGGCCACCGGGGAGCCGTGTTCCGGCGCTCCCCGTGTCGCCGGGGTTCAGGCGCGTCGGCGGCGGGCCAGCCAGAGGGCGCCGCCGCCGATCACGGACAGGCCGCCGGCCGTGCCCAGGAGAGCCGCGGACCCGTCGGAACCGGTGCTGGCGAGCTCACCTCCGACCGGGGCGGCCACCGCCACCGGGGCCACCGCCACCGGGACCGCCGGGGCCGGGGCGACAGCACGGACCGGGGCCGGGGAACTCGTGGCGGACGGGACGGCCGCCGCAGGAGTGGCGCTGCTGGTCGCCGGGGCCGGAGCGGTCGGCACGGGCTTGGTCGGCACGGGCTTGGTCGGCACGGGCGTGGCCGTCGCAGTGGCGGTGGCCGTGGCCGTGGCCGTGGCCGTGGCGGTGGCGGTCGGCTCGGGTGAGGCGGTCGCCTTCGGGGCGGTGATCTCCACGACGGCGCCCCGGACGCACATGGTCGTCCCCTGGAACGGCTGGGCCGCAGGCTCGTTGACGAAGGTGCAGGGGGTCAGCGGGGTCGCACCGACCGGGGTGGTCGCGTCGTAGGACACCCGGACGCGGGTGGTCGTCGTGGCACCCGCGCCGATACCGGAGTCACGGCCCTCCAGGTAGACACCCGGCTTCCCGTCGGGGTCGCTCCCGCGGACCGGCGCCAGGGTGTTCCAGGAACCGTCGGCCCGGCGGACCTGGACGGTGGCGTGCGGGTCGGTGAACAGGACGCGGCCGAGGTTGGCGTACGCGGAGGGGGTGGGGTTGGCCAGGACGGCGTCGAACTCGATCGGCTCGCCGCCCGCGACGGCCGTGGCCGCCGCCGGGCCCAGCGAGGCGGAGATCGAGTCGACGCCGATCGTCCGGGTCTCCTGGGCCAGCGCGACCCAGGACCCGTCGAGGGCGGCCACCGCGGAACGCAGGTCCATCGACCGGAACCCGCCGTTGCTGTACCCGTTGTGGGGCCGGCCCATGGGGGCCCCGATGCGCAGCCGGACGGTGGCGGTGGCCCCGGGCGCGACGGTCAGGTCGCCGGGGAGCGTGCCCTGGTAGCCGACCCGCCCGCCCGTGGTGCCGGTCTCCAGCGGTACGGGCTTCCAGGCGCCGTCGGCCGGGTCCCGGTAGTCGATGGTGATGGCGTCCGGGGTCGGCGTGCCCGCCTCGCTGGTGGTGCTCAGGGACAGGCCGTACGAGGTGGTCTCGGTGCCCGTGTTGGTGACGGTCTCGGTGAACTCGACCGGCTGGCCCGCGAAGCCGACCGAGGCCGGGGGCTGAACGGTGAGGACGGCCGACGGCGGCGCGTCGGCGAACGCCGCGGGCGCCGACAGCAGGACCGGCCCGGCGGCCAGGACGGTTCCCAGGACGACGGCGGTGGCGGTGCGCACGACGGAGCGGCGCAGGCGGTGCGGGAGACGGACGGCGGAGAGCATGGCAGGGTCCTCTGGTTTCCGGCTGCGGGCAGGCGTCAGCAGCGATCGGCGGTGCGGGTGGGTGTTCCACGGGTGCGCGGCTGCGCCGGCCGGCCCCGGGTGGCGGTGCTTCGGGTGCGGGCCCGCGCTCGGCCCGAACCCTCACCGAGGCGGCTTCCCGCCTCTCATCCGTACAGACGTGTGGCGGCGCCCCGGGTTGCAGGTCGGTTGCGAGGAATTTTCCGGGCCTCCTCGGACGCCCCCTCGGCCGCTGTCCCCGGCCACCGTCCCGGGCACTGCGCCGGCCCGCCCCGACGGCGCGGACGGCCGCCCGCGGCGCCGACCGGCGATGTCAGTGGCACAGGTCAGGATGGCCACATGACAGACGCAGTGCTCTCCCCCGCCGACTACGCCACCGCCGTCCGGACGGCCCTCCACGCCTCCGCCGCGTACTACACGGACGGCTCGACACCGCTCGGCGACGACGAGTACGACGCACTGCTCCGCGCCGTCGCCGCGTTCGAGGACGCACACCCCGACCAGGCCCTGCCGGAGTCCCCCACCGGGAAGGTCGCCGGCGGCGCGGTCGGCGGCGACGTCCCGCACAGCGTGCCGATGCTGTCCCTCGACAACGTCTTCACCGCGGAGGAACTCGCGGACTGGGCGGCCGGGCTGGAGCGCCGCCTCGGCCACCCCGTCGACGGCTGGTGCGTGGAGCCCAAGCTGGACGGGCTCGCGGTCGCCGCCCGCTACCGCGCCGGCCGCCTGCACCGGATCCTCACCCGTGGAGACGGCCTCGCCGGGGAGGACATCTCCCATGCCGCCGGCGCGATCCTCGGTCTGCCCGCCGAACTCGCGGCCCCCGTCGACGTCGAACTGCGCGGTGAGGTCCTGCTCACCGCCGAGCAGTTCGAGCACGCCAACACGGTCCGGACCGCACACGGCGCGACGCCGTTCGCCAACCCCCGCAACGGCGCCGCGGGCACCCTGCGGGCCAAGGACCGCCCCTACCGCGTCGAGCTGACCTTCTTCGCCTACGACGCCCTCGGCCCCGGCCTCGGCGAGGAGCTCACCCACAGCGCCCTCCTGGAGCGACTGGCGGCCCTCGGCGCCAACACCGCGGCCTCCACCGCCGTCGGCCCCGCCCGCTGTGCCACGATCGAGGAGGTCCAGCGGCGCGTCGAGGAGATCGCCGCCCTGCGCGCCGCCCTGCCGTTCGGCATCGACGGCATCGTGGTCAAGGCCGACTCCCCCGCCGACCGGGCCCTGGCCGGTTCCGGCTCGCGCGCCCCGCGCTGGGCGATCGCCCGCAAACTCCCCGCCCAGCACAGCGTCACGCGTCTGCTGGAGGTCGAGTGGAACGTCGGCCGCACCGGCATCATCGCCCCGCGCGCCGTTCTCGAACCCGTCGTCATCGACGGCGTCACCGTCACCTACGCGACCCTCCACAACCCCGCCGACATCACCCGCCGCGACCTGATGATCGGCGACCGCGTCTTCGTCTACCGCGCGGGCGACGTCATTCCCCGCGTCGAGGCGCCGCTCGTGGACGAGCGCACGGGAGACGAGAAGCCGATCGTCTTCCCGGAGAGCTGCCCGCGCTGCGGCGACGCGATCGACACCACCGAGCAGCGCTGGCGCTGCGCACGCGGCCGCAACTGCCAGGCGGTCGCCTCGATCCGCTACGCCGCAGGCCGTGACCAGCTGGACATCGAGGGCCTCGGCGGCACCCGCGCCGTCCAGCTCGTCGAAGCCGGGCTCGTCACCGACGTGGCGGACCTGTTCGCCCTGACCCGCGAGCAGTTCCTCGGTCTGGAACGCATGGGCGACACCAGCACCGACAACCTCCTCGCCGCCATCGAGACCGCCCGGGCCCGCCCGCTCAACCGCGTCTTCTGCGCCCTGGGAGTGAGAGGCACCGGACGCACCATGTCCCGGCGCATCGCCGCCCACTTCGGGTCGATGGCCGCCATCCGCAGTGCGGACGCCGAGACCCTGGCCACCGTCGACGGCATCGGCCCGGAGAAGGCCCGGGTGATCGTCGCCGAGCTCGTCGAACTCGCGCCCGTCCTGGACAAGCTGATCGCGCAGAACGTCGGCACCGCGACGACCGAGCCGGTGCGGGCCGCCGCGGCCACGGCGCAGACGGAGGGAACGGAGGGAACCGAGGGGACGCAGGGGACGCAGGGCGAAGGACCGCTGGCGGGCGAGGCCGTCGTCGTGACGGGAAGCATGACCGGGCCCCTCACCGCGCTGTCCCGGAACGAGATGAACGAGTTGATCGAACGGGCGGGAGGCAAGGCGTCCTCGTCCGTGTCCAAGCGCACCACGCTGCTGGTCGCCGGAGGGAAGGCCGGCTCCAAGCTGGCCAAGGCCGAGGAGCTCGGCATCCGCGTCCTCTCGCCCGAGGACTTCGCCGCCCTGGTCGCCGACTTCCTCACCGCCGGATGACGGGCGTGGCCGACCGTGACGGGTGAACGGGCGCGGGGAGGTGGAGCACCGTGTCTCTCCTCCCCGCGCCCCCTCCACCCGGCCGCCCGAGGGCCGGCCGGCGGACGGAGAGCGCCTGCGTGTCCGGTGCGGCGGGTGGCAATTCGTTTGCGGAGCAGCCCGACGACGTGACAGCCTCGCCGCGTTCCGCCCACCCACGGCGGGATCCACCCGTTTCCGGAAAGGGCTGCTCATGACAGGCTGCGCGGTGCCCGGCATGGTGCTCGGCGACTCCACGGTCCGCACTTCGACCGGGGAGCCGCGCCCGTCCTGACCTGCTGTCAGCTCCCCCTCCTCGTCGAAGTGCTCTTCGTGCCCATCCGCACGTTCGACCACGAGGAGTACCGGTGTCCGAGCTCGACCGGACCGACACCCCCGGCGTCATCACCGGCGCCGCCCTGCCCGCCCTGCCCGCCCTGCCCGCCGGTTGGCATTCCGAGAACGGTGCGCCGCCGCCCGGCGGAGTGATCGTCGCCGACGACCGGCTGCGGGCCGACGCCGCCCACGCGTGGGCGGTGCGCGGTACCGCCGTGCTCTGGCAGGGCGACTACCACGGGGCCCGCCAGCTGTGTTCCGCCCTGGCTCGCCGGGCCGGCGCCGACCCGCACCGCCCGCAGGTGCCCGGCGGTACGGCGCCGACCACCGCGGCCGAGGCCTTCCGGCTCCACCGGGAGGAACGCGCCCGGACCGCCCGGGTGGCCGGCTCGCTCCTGGTGCTGCTGGAAGCCGATCACTCACTCCGTCTGCGACGCGCGCCGGATGTGCGCAGGGCCTGCCGCGAGGCCTACGGCCCGCCGGACGGACCCAGGGTCGTCGCGCTGCGCGAGCTGCTCGGCGTCCTCGGCGCGCAGCAGTGGCGCGAGCGGGGCGTGGACGTGCCCGCGCTCGGCGCACGCATCCACCCGCACTACGGCGTGTTCTCCCCCGTCCGCGGCGAGTACGTCGACCTGGTCGCCCGTGCTCCGCTGCCCTCCGCCGTCCGTGCTGCGGGCCCCGGTCACGGCACGGCGTTCGACCTCGGTACCGGCAGCGGGGTCCTGGCGGCCGTGCTGGCCCGGCGCGGGATCGGCCGGGTGCTCGCCACCGACGTCAACCCGCGCGCGCTCGCCTGCGCGTTCGACAACGCGCACCGGCTCGGGCTCGCCGACCGCGTCCGGCCGGTCGGCACCGGCCTCTACCCACCCGGGGGTGAACGGGCCGGCCTGGTGGTCTGCAACCCGCCCTGGCTGCCCGCCCGGCAGAGCTCTCCCCTCGACCAGGGTGTCTACGATCCCGACGGGCGCATGCTGACCGGATTCCTCGACGGCCTGGCGGACCGGCTCGTACCCTGCGGGGAGGGCTGGCTGATCCTCTCCGACCTCGCCGAGCACCTGGGCCTGCGCTCCCGTGACGAGTTGAACGCGGCGTTCGCCAAGGCCGGTCTGCGTGTCCTCGGCCGTCTCGACACCCGCCCCCGCCACCGCCGGGCCGTCGAGGCCGCCCGCGCCGCCGGGGCCACCGAGCCCACCGGGACCGCCCGGGGCTCCGGCGGCACCCGGGCGCGCGACCCGCTCCGGGCCGCCCGCGCCGCCGAGGTGACCTCCCTCTGGCGTCTCGGCGCATCGTGACCGGCGGTCGTCGACCGCTCGCGCCCCGGGGTCACGGCCGCGCCGAAGCCGGGGGCGGAGGTCGGGGCGGAGGCAGGGGCCGGACGTCCACGGTGCCGGGGCGGCCGGGACCTCGCCGCACGACCGGGTGGCCGTGCCGGGTCGGAGAACTAGCCTGGTGGTAGTAGGAGGCGATGGACATGCTTGGAAACGCACCGCTGATCCCCATCATCCCGGCGGCCGACCTGGACCGGGCGAAGCGCTACTACACCGAAACCCTCGGCGTGAAGCTCAGCGAGGAAGGCTCGCACGACGTCACATTCGAGTGCGGCGGCACGGAGTTCGGCCTCTACGAGACCCCGACCGCCGGGCAGGCCGCGCACACCCTGGCCAGTTTCAAGGTCGCGGACCTCGATGCCGAGATGTCGACGCTGCGCAGCCGCGGCGTCACGTTCGAGGAGTACGACCTGCCGGGGCTGAAGACGGTCGACGGCGTGGTGGAGGCCGACGGCATGCGCGCCGCCTGGTTCAAGGACAGCGAAGGAAACATCCTCTGCGTGAACGAGCGGACGTGAAGCGGGCCGACGCAGGGCGGGCCGACGCAGGGCGGGCCGACGCAGGGCGGGCCGAGGTGAACGGGCGGGACGCCGCCCGGTGAAGCGGGCCGGGGGCGGGGGACCGGATGTCCGGCGCCCCGCCGCCGCCTGCGCCCGGCGCTACAGCGGCTCGCCGAGCGGGCCGTGCTCCGCCTCCAGGGCGTCGGCCCAGTGGGCGGCGAAGTCCGGCGTGGTCCCGTCGGCGTCGGTGAACCCGTACTCCCGGTAGAGGCCCCAAGTGGCCAGGGCACGGCCGGTCCTGGCCATCACGTGCGGGTCGGCGGCCAGCGCGACGACGGCCCGGCCCAGGTAGGCGGGGGTCTCGGAGTGCGCGAAGTCCGGGTCGGCGGCGGCCCCGTCGCGCCAGTTCTCCTCGCGGACGCCGAAGTGCTCCAGCATCGCCTCCGAGCGGAGGAAGCCGGGGGTGAGGGCGACCGCTGCGACCCCGTGCGGCTTCAGCTCGGCCGCCTGGGCGACGGCGAGCCGGATCACCGACGACTTGGCGAGGTCGTAGAAGAACGAGCCGCGGTAGCGGGCGGTGTTGCCGTCGGTGACCTCCACGACCAGGCCGCTGCCGCGCGCCACCATCAGCGGGAGCGCGTACCGGCTGGTGATGACGTGGGTCTCCACGGCCTGCCGGACCAGCCGCAGGCCGGTGTCCAGGTCCTGCTCCCACAGCGGGTGCTGCCAGTCGGTCAGTGGATCGCCGCCCCAGACGGAGTTGACGAGCAGGTCGAGCCGACCGTCCTGCTCGGCGGCGATCCGGTCGACCAGGGCCCGGACCTCCTCGGGGCGGCTGTGGTCGGTGCGGACCGGGATCCCGGTGCCGCCGGCCTCGGTGACCCGGCGGGCGGTCTCCTCGATGGTCTCCGGGCGGTCCAGCTCGGACCGTCCGGCAGAGCTGGACCGCCCGGTGACGTAGACCGTGGCCCCGGCCGCTCCCAGTTCGACGGCGATCCCCCGCCCGCCTCCCCGGGTGCCTCCGGCGACCAGGGCGACCTTCCCCGCGAGCGGCTGCGTGTCGTGCGTCATGATCCCTCCGTCTCGGTGCCGCCCCACGACGGCGTGCGGGGCGACAGCAGGGTGTCGATCTCCCGTTCGATCCGCTGCGGCAGCGTGCCTTCGCGGTCCAGGGCCCAGGCCAGTCCGGCGCCGGCGACGACCGCCTGGACGGATCCGGCCAGCGCCGCCGGGTCGGTCCCCGCGCGCAGTTCGCCCGCGGCGACGGCCTCGGCCAGGAGCCTCTCCAGCGCCTCGCGCTGCTTCCGGTGGACGGCCAGGGCGTGCTCGCGGAGCGTCGGGTCGGTGAGGTCCGCACAGAGGAACGCCAGGTGGTTGGCGTAGCCGTCCGGCGTCTCCATGGCGGCCGTCGAGTCCACGGCCAGCGCCGTCAGCGCGGCCAGCGGTGAGGTGTGCTCGGCCGACAGTTCGCCGTAGCGCGCCTCCGCCTCCCGGACGGAGTGCTCGGCCAGCGCGACCAGCAGGCCGCGCTTGGAGCCGAACCGTTGGACGAGGGTGGCCGGCACCAGCCCGACCTCGCCCGCGACGGCCGCCAGGGTCAGCCCGGCGGGGCCGACCCGGCCCATCACCTCCACCGCCGCACGCAGGATCACCGCGTCGTCGACGCCTCTCGGTCGACCGGCCACCGGCCACCTCCACCATTAGTAAATGAACGTTCGTTTATTATGCCTGAACGGCGCCTCCGACGGAAGCGGAAGCCGCCCGGCACACAGCGCCAAGAAGCTGCAGGAGCCTCAGGAGGCCCCTGGGGCCGCAGAGTTCCCGGGGGTCGCTCCAGAGGTCCCGATTCACCCGATCGGGTGAGTGTGCCGATCTCACCCATCCGCCACGGCGGCTGGGCCGAATGCGCGGTGTGAGCAACACGACGAGCACCCGAGGGATCCGGCCGCCGGGCCGCGACCGCGACGCGAGCGGCGAGGCGCGCGACGCGGTGCACGGCGGAGCGCCCGGCGGAGCGGAGGGAGGCACGCGCGGCCCCGGCCGGACAGCGGTTCCGATGCTGTGCGGCCTCGCCGCCGCAGCCGCCGCCGTCGGGGTCGGCGAGGCCGTGGCCGCGTTCGGCCGGCCGGCGGCGGCGCCCGTGCTCGCGATCGGCTCCACCGCCATCGACCTCGCCCCCACGGCGGTCAAGGAGTGGGCGGTGCGGTCCTTCGGCACCGCCGACAAGACGGTGCTGCTGTCCGGGATCCTCACCGTGCTCGCCGTGCTCGCCGCCGCGCTCGGACCGGTCGCGGCCCGCCGCCGCGCCCTCGGCATCCTCCTTCCGGTCGGCTTCGGCGCCCTGGGGGTCTGGGCGGCACTCGCCCGGCCGGACGCCGGACCCGCCGACGCGCTGCCGTCGTCGGCCGCCGCACTGGCCGGGGCCGCCGTACTCCTCGCGCTCCTGCGTCGCAGGCCCGCCCCGCCGGTCCGGTCCGTCCCGCAAGCGCGGGCCGGCGACGGACAGGGCCGGGCAGACGACGGCGGAGACGCAGCGGACGACGGACGGACCGACGGACGCGGCGGCGAGCGGGGCGGAGAAGGGACCGGCACGGCGCGTGAGGGGTCCGGCGCCGAGCAGGACTCCGAACCGGACCCCGATCAGGACACGGACCGGGAGAGGGCGGACGGCCACGGCCCCGACCGGGCACGCGACACCGCCACGGCCGCCGGACCCGACCCCGCACCACCCACCCGCCGGACCGTCCTCTCCGCCGGCGCCGTGATCGCCGTCTCCGCAGGACTCGCAACCGGGGGCCGGACGCTGTCCGACCGCCGCAACGACGTCACCACCGCCCGCCGCGCGGTCCGGCTCCCGGCACCGGCCCGCCCCGCGCCGCCGCTCCCGGCCGGCGCCGACCTCCGGCTCCCCGGAATGCCGGGCTTCCGGACCGGGACCGCCGACTTCTACCGCGTCGACACGGCGCTCGCACTGCCCCGGATCGACCCGCGCGACTGGGCCCTGCGCATCCACGGCCTCGTCGACCGACCGCTTCTCCTCGACTTCGACGACCTGCTCGCGCTGCCCCTGGACGAGTTCGACCACACGCTGTCCTGCGTCTCCAACGAGGTGGGCGGCCCGTACGTCGGCACCACCCGCTGGCTCGGCGCCTCCCTGCCCGGCCTCCTCCGCCGGGCCGGTGTGCGCGCCGGGGCGGACCAGCTGCTGGGCACCTCGAAGGACGGCATGACCATCGGCACCCCGCTGGACCCGGTGCTGGACGGCCGCACGGCGCTGCTGGCGGTCGCGATGGACGGCGAGCCGCTGCCCGTCGAGCACGGCTTCCCCTGCCGGACGGTGGTGCCGGGCTTCTACGGCTACGCCTCGGCCACCAAGTGGCTGGTCGACCTGGAGGTCACCACCTTCGCCGCCCACGACCCGTACTGGGTGCGGCGCGGCTGGGACCGCACCGGCGAGGTGCGCACGGCCTCGCGGATCGACGTTCCCGCCGCCTTCGCCCGCGTCCCGGCCGGGGACGTCACGGTCGCCGGCACCGCCTGGGCCACCCACCGGGGCGTCGCCGCCGTGGAGGTCCGCGTCGACGGTGGCCCGTGGCGGCAGGCGTCACTCGCCGTCGACGCCGGTCCCGACGTGTGGCGGCAGTGGAGCCTGCGCTGGACGGGCGCCGCGCCCGGCACGCACCGCCTGGAGGTGCGCGCCACCGACGCCGCCGGCGCCGTCCAGGACGAGGCCCGCCGACCGCCCTACCCGTCGGGGGCGACCGGCTGGCACAGCACGGTCGTCACCGTCGTCTGAACCACTCCCCGGCCGCCCGAACGGCGGCCCCACCCGACCCCCACCGTCCCAACCCCGGTCCCCTGCGGGACCCGGTCCCCTGCGGGACCACCTCGACCGTCGCCGGCAACCGGCCGGCACACCTCACAGAAAGTCCGTCCGATGAACCCGATCCTGAGCCGCAAGCCCGTCACCGCCCTGCTCGCCGCCGGCCTCCTCGCCGCGGCCCTCTCCGCCTGCGGCAGCGACGACGGCACCAAGGCGTCCGACACGGCCAAGTCCGCCGCGCCCGCGACGACCGCCGCCGGCTCCACGTCCGCCGCCACCAGCCCCGACCCGGGGATGGGATCCCCGGCCGTCCAGGCGGCGGCCGGCCGGCCGTTCGGTGCCGCGTGTTCCGCCGTGCCGAAGGACGGCGCCGGCTCCTTCGACGGGATGGCACAGGACCCGGTCGCGACCGCCGCCTCCAACAACCCGCTGCTGTCCACGCTCGTCACGGCGGTGAAGCAGGCCGGCCTGGTCGACACGCTCAACTCGGCGAAGAACATCACCGTGTTCGCGCCGACCAACGACGCCTTCGCCAAGCTCCCGAAGAAGGACCTCGACGCCGTCCTCGCCGACAAGGAGAAGCTCACCAAGATCCTCACGTACCACGTGGTCCCGCAGCGCCTCGCCCCCACCGCGCTGACCGGCGGCCACAAGACCCTGGAGACCCACGACGTCACGGTGACCGGCGCCGTCCCGGAGTTCACCGTCAACGGCGCGGCCAAGGTCCTCTGCGGTGACGTGCAGACCGCCAACGCGACGGTCTACATCGTGGACACCGTCCTGATGCCCGCCTCCTGACGGGTCCCCACCGACCGCGGTCCCCGGCCGACACCCCCCGGCCGGGGACGCCATGCCTGCGCCCGCGACCCCGGGCGCCGACCCGCCGCCGCACCCCCGCCGCTCTGCGGGGGCCCGGAGCTCACCGCGGGCGGACCGCTGCCGTGCGCCCGCGCCCGGCTGCGGCGACCGGCCGCCGCAGCCCGGCCGGACTGCGGTGGCCGGTCGGACGTCGCTGCCGGACGTCGCTGCCGGACGTCGCTGCCGGACGTCGGTGTCGGACGTCGGTGCCGGTCAGCCCTCGGTCACCCCTCGGTCAGGTCGGGGACGGCCGCGTCGAGGGCGACGGTGACCCGGTCGAGCAGGGCCCGGAGTTCGGCGAGGTCGTCGACCGGAAGGCCGGTCGCGGTGAGGAGGCGGCGCGGCACCTGACCGGCCTGCTCGCGCAGGGCGGCGCCGTCCTCGGTGAGGCTGACGGTGACCGATCGCTCGTCCTCCGGGCTGCGCTCGCGGCGCACCAGGCCGGCCGCCTCCAGCCGCTTGAGGAGCGGGGACAGGGTGCCCGAGTCCAGCCGGAGGCGCTCGCCGATCCGTTTGACGGGCAGCTCGCCCTGTTCCCAGAGGACGAGCATGACCAGGTACTGCGGGTAGGTGAGCCCGAGGTCCTTGAGCAGCACCCGGTAGACGCCGCCGAAGGCGCGCGAGGCCGCGTTCAGCGAGAAGCAGATCTGCTGGTCGAGGCGGAGCAACTCGGCGTCCGGCCGGTCGGGGAGCGTGGTCATGCCTCCATGGTAGCGATGCCTCCCACGCCATTGAGTTGTGCGCAACTTAATTGCGTGCTCTACTTGTCCTCGTCGGGACGCCCGGAAACGGCAGCCGACCCGACACCGGGACACCTAAGACACCGACCACAGCAGGACGGAAGGAACGGACCATGGACGCGCTCTACACCGCAGCCGCCACCGCGAACGGCCGGGAGGGCCGCACCGTCAGCTCCGACGGCCGGCTGGACCTCGCCCTGGCGATGCCGCCCGCGCTCGGCGGCAACGGCGAGGGCACCAACCCGGAGCAGCTGTTCGCCGCCGGCTACGCCGCCTGCTTCGCGAGCGCGCTGGGCCTGGTCGGCCGGCAGTCGCGGGTCGACACCGGCGAGGTCTCGGTGACGGCCGAGGTCTCCATCGGCAAGGACGGCGCCGGGTTCGGCCTCTCGGTGGTCCTCCGGGTCGAGCTGCCCGACTCGCTGGCGGGCGAGACCGGCGAGCTGCTGGTGAAGCAGGCGCACGAGGTCTGCCCCTACTCCCGCGCCACCCGCGGCAACATCCCGGTCGAGCTCGTCGTCGAGTAGCCGGGCGGGGCCTCCGCAACGGGGCCCCGGAGCGCCGACACCCAGAGGCGCCGCAGCCCCCGGGGCACACCGCCGCGAAACGCGGTGACGCGGGGAACGGGACGCAGGGAACGGGACGGGCCCGCCGCACGCGAGTGCGGCGGGCCCGTCGGCATGCCGTCACCCGTCACCCACCGCCACCGCCACCGCCGGGGCGCTGCCCGCCTGGGCCCGGAGGGGTAGCGTGGCAACCCATGAACCACCACCCACCGGCCGACGACCGCGAGCGCCAGGTCGCGGCCGGGGTGCTGCTCCGCTACCAGGACCCGCAGCCGCACCCGACCCTGCGCCACTCCCCCGTCAGCTACGTCTCCACCGCGCTCTGGTTCGAACTCACCGCCCTCGCCATCGCGCCCGCCGCGGCGGCCCCGACGGCGCACGCACTGCTGCGCACCATCGCCGCCGACGCGGTCGACGCCGCGCTCGCGCCCGGCAACGAGGGAGCCCCGCGGGACGATCTGTACGTCGCGTACCCGGCGTACATCGGCCCGTACCGCCGGGTGGTCTGGTTCCAGCGCTCGGGCCCGCGCGGCCTGATCACGGCGATGTTCCCGCCCGAGTCCTGACCCGCGGACGACGCCTCCCGACACCTCACGGCACCGCCCGACGGCTCGAGGCACGGCTCGACACCCGCCGCTTCACCGCCTCGCCGCTTCACCGCCTCGCCGCTTCACCGCCTCGCCGCTTCACCGCCTCGCCGCTCAGCGCTCGACGCGGAGGCTGTGGCAGACCCAGCTGAGCCGGTCCGGCCCGAGGACCGGCGGCCGGTCGTGGTAGGTCCCGTCCGCGACCGAGAGGTTGACGATCAGGAAGGCGTGCCAGTTCGGCCCGACACCGCGCCGGTCGGCGTGGATGAGCGTGCCGTCGACGAACCAGTCCACCGAGTGGGCGCCGAAGACGGTCCGCAGGTCGAAGGTCGCGCCGGGGGCTATCCCGGCGTCGGCGCCGTGCCAGTACCGGTACCCGCCCCGGACGTGGTTGGAGATCTCCAGCAGGTCGGGGTGGTTCGGGTGGTACTCGAAGACGTCCACCTCGCTGCCACCCTCCCGCCAGGTCCAGATCGCGGGCCAGGCGCCCAGCTCGACGGGCAGGGTGACCCGCGCGGTGAGGGTGTCACCGGTGCGGGCCTGGAAACCCTCCGGACTCCCCTCGGTGGTCAGCAGGTTGCAGGTCCACAGGTCACCGCCGTGCCGCCGGGTGGCGGCGAACACCCCTCCGGGGCAGTGGGCGCGGCTGAGGAAGTCGAGTTTGTGATCGCCCCGGTTGGTCGGCCCCATCCGGGGATAGGCGCTGCTGCGGCCCGCGATCCACTGGCTGGTCGATGTGAAGTCGGCGTCGAACACGACGGCCACGGCTGCCTCCCCGGTGCCCCGGCGGCGCGGCGGCCGGATACCGCCGCACACGGAGAGTGATTTACCCGGCACGAAGCGCAGTATGCGAACCGGAGGCTCCGGGTCCAGACCTGGCGCCCCCCGGTCGGGGCGGGGCGGGCCGGGTGCGCCGGCGCACGGGATCAGCCGACGGGCGTGGGCGCACCGCTACCGCGCGCGTTGCCACCGCGCACGCCCCTACCGGCGGACACGGATCCGCCACCGAAGGGCCCGTCGCCGACCGGCGGCTCCCCGGAGGGCTCGTCCCCGGCGGATTCACCGTTCGTCGGCTCGCCGCCGAAGGTCTCGGCGCTCAACCGGTCGGTGACCGAGACGACGCCGTCGACCGAGCGGCACAGGTTCAGCACGATCGGGATGAGGTGGGGCTCCGGCACGGTGCCGCTGAGCACCACCCGGCCCTGGTCCACCTCGATGCCGACCTCGGCCGGGCTGACGCCCTCGACCACGCCCAGCACCTCCTCGACGATCTCCCGGCGGATCACCCGGTCCTCGCGCAGGAAGACCCGGAGCAGGTCGCCCCGGCTGACCATCCCGAAGACCCGGCCGTCCTCGTCCAGCACCGGCAGGCGCTTCACCCCGTGCCGGCTCATCAGCCGGGCCGCCGCGACCACGCTGGTGTCGGGGGTCGTGCAGACGGCGGGGCCGGTCATCAGGTCGACGGCCGTCACCGCGCCGCCGGGACCGGTGCGGGAGAACCCGGGGGGCGGCAGCAGGCTGCCCTGGTCCTCCTGCGCGGCCAGGGTGAGCAGCAGGTCCGCCTCGGAGACGATGCCGAGCGGCCGGCCGTCCCCGTCCACCACCGGCACACCGGTGATGTCGTACTCGGTCAGCAGCGCGACGATCTCCCGGAAGCCGGTCTCGGGGGCGATCCGGACCACGGGGGTGGTCATCACTGATGCGACGTTGGCGTGGTGCACGCCGGTTCACCTCGTCCACGAGCGTCGTTCGGCCGGACAGCCGGACGTCCGGCCGGTACACCTGGAGCATCTCCCCCGGGAGGGGGAACCGCCAGGGGCCAAGGGGCTGACAGCCGGGGACCAATGGCCCTGCCATCGAACGTACCCCGAACGGGCCGGAAGCGGGGCCTGCTTCCGGCCCGGATCCGTCAGCGCGCCGGTCCGGGCGGGCGGGTCCGCCGCGGCGGGCGCGGCAGGAAGGAGCTGGTCCGGGCGGCGTACGCGGCCCAGCCCGGCTTCGAGGCGCCGAGCTGGCGCTCCAGCATCGGCCGCCCGCTGCCGTAGGCCAGCAGCCAGGTCATCAGCAGCGGGCTGCCCGTGAACGCCCAGCCGACGGCCGTGTCGGCGCCGAGCAGGAACAGGCCCCACCAGACGCACGCGTCGCCGAAGTAGTTCGGGTGCCTCGTCCAGCCCCACAGTCCCCGGTCCATGATCCGGCCGCGGTTGGCGGGGTCCGCGCGGAACCGGGCGAGCTGGTGGTCACCGACCGCCTCGAAGGCCAGGCCGACCGCCCACAGGGCGGCGCCGGCCCAGACCACCGGCCCGGGTGGTCCCGGGAGGTACCCGGCCGCCTGCACCGGCAACGAGACGAACCAGACCAGGGCCGCCTGGAGGAGGTAGACCTTGCGCAGCGCGTAGCCGGTGCGGCGCTCGGCCGGGACCCGGCCGAGCATCCGCTCGTAGCGCGGGTCCTCCGGTGCGCCACGGGCGCGGCGGGCGAGGTGGACGGCCAGCCGGACGCCCCAGACGGTGGTGAGTCCGGCCGCCAGAGCCCGCCGTACCGGATCGCCGTGGCCGGCCGAGAGGCCGAAGCAGGTGAGGGCGACGGCGGTGAAGGCGAGGCCCCAGGCGACGTCCACCACGCGGTGCCGGCCGGTCCGGATCCCGACCGCGGCGGCGACGGCCATGACCGCGAGCGCCGCACCGGCCGCGCCGGCGGTACCGACCGCGAAGGCCGACAGGTCCCCGAGGCCGGCGGCGCCCTGGGAGGCCGCCGCGTTCATCGGTCGCCCCCGGCCTCCCGGCGCGGCGGCGGGACCTCGCCGGGCCGGGTGAAGAGCAGCTGCCGCACGTCGAGGTAGCCGCTGCGGAAGCCGGCCTCCGAGTAGGCCAGGTAGAACTCCCACGTCCGCCGGAACACCTCGTCGAAGCCGAGGTCGGCCACCTCCGCGGCCCGGTCCGTGAACCGCTCGCGCCAGAGCCGCAGCGTCTCGGCGTAGTGCGGGCCGAAGCCCGCGGAGTCGGCCAGCAGCAGTCTGCTGTGGCCGGCCGCCGCCTCGCCCAGGGCCCGGACCGAGGGGATCAGCCCGCCGGGGAAGACGTACTTGAGGATCCAGGTGTAGGTGTCGGCGGCGGCCGTCATCCGCTCGTGCGGCATGGTGATCGACTGGACGGCGGCCCGGCCGCCCGGCACGAGGGCGCGGTCGAGGGCGCGGAAGTAGTCCGGCCAGAACCGCCTCCCGACCGCCTCGACCATCTCGACGCTGACCACCGCGTCGTACCGGCCCTCGGCCTCGCGGTAGTCGCACAGCCGCACCTCGGCCCGGTCGGCGAGCCCGGCCGCGGCGATCCGGTGGCGGGCGAGCACCAGCTGTTCCCGGGAGAGGGTCAGGCTGACGACCGTGGCGCCGCGGGCGGCGGCGCGCAGGGCCAGTTCGCCCCAGCCCGTGCCGATCTCCAGGACCCGGCTGCCCGGCCCGACGGCCGCCAGGTCGAGCAGCCGGTCGATCTTCCGGTGCTGGGCCGCCGGGAGGTCCGGCCGGGTGGCGTGCGGGGCGCCGTCGGGACCGGTGGGGAAGAGCGCCGAGGAGTAGGTCATGGTCGGGTCGAGGAAGAGCGCGAAGAGGTCGTTGGAGAGGTCGTAGTGGCGGTGGACGTTCTGCCGCGCGTTGTCGGCGGTGCCGAGGTCGTGGGCCGGCCGGCGCCGGCACACCAGGGGCCGCAGCAGGGCGGTGCCGGGCGGGACCAGGGCGGCGGGGTCGGCGGCGAGCGCCGTGAGCAGCCGGACCAGGTCGGGCGAGTCCCACTCCCCGGCCTGGTAGGACTCGCCGAAGCCGATCAGCCCGGCGGCACCGATCCGGTGCAGGAAGGCCTCGGGGTGGTGCAGCCGCAGGACCGGGGCGTCCCGCGGCGCCGGGACCGGCAGGCGGCCGCCGGGCAGGTCGACGCGCACGCCGCGCAGCCGGGCGGCCCGGCGGAGCAGCCGGCCGGCGACGGCGGCTCGCACCGGGCTGTGCGGGCGGGCGGCGACGTCCGGCCAGCGGAGCGGGTCGACGGCCGCGGGCCGGACGGCGGGTGGGTGGGCAGGGGCGGTCACGGCAGGTGCGCCTCTCGTCGGTCGGGTCGGTGGGCGGGCGGCCGGGGGCGGTCCGGACGCGGGTGGACGGGCAGTCCCCGCAGCAGCAGCCGGATGCCCTGGAACCGGATGTGCGCGCTGACCGCGTAGGTGGCCAGCGGGTGCCGGAGGGCGGCGCGCAGGACCGTCCACGCGGTCGCGGGGACGCGGGTGCCCCGCACGGTGGCGGTGAACGCGCGGCCGGCGGGCAGATCGAGGTGGACGGTGAGGCGGAGCCGTTCGTCCGGCTCCGGCAGGTGCAGCCGGTAGGCGCCGTCGACGGGGAAGAACGGCGAGACGTGGAACTCCTTGGCGGCGGTCGCGGTGCCGTCCTGGTCGGGGCGCAGCAGGTAGCGGTGGGCCTGCCCGTAGGTGTTGCGCACCTCGGCGACGGTGCAGACCGGGCGGCCGGTCCGGTCACGGCACCAGTAGACGGTGAGGGGGTTGAAGACGTGGCCGAGCGAGCGGGCCTGGGTGAGCATCAGTACCTGCCCGCCGTCGAGGTGGATCCCCCGGCCGGCGAGGTAGGCGTCCAGGGTGCGGCGCAGGCCGTGCCGGGGGTCGCCGGGGTGGTCGGCGGCGCGGATCGCGGCCAGGAGGCGCAGCGGTGCGGGGATCCGGGGCGGGTGGTCGAGGTCGGTGAGCCACAGACGGGTCCGGTGGTGGAAGGCGTGCCGGAGCGGGGTGGTCCGGACGTGGGTGATGCGGCACTCGTACAGGGCGGCGCCCCAGGGCCCGGGCAGCGGGACGGCGGCGGCACCGGGGCGGGGCTCCGCCGGGCGGGTGCGGGCGGGCCCGGTCACGGCGCCGCCGCCCCGAGCAGGGCGCGGGCCGCGGCGAGTCCGGAGCGGCAGCCGTCCTCGTGGAATCCCCAGCCGTGGTAGGCGCCGGCGTAGGCGGTGCGGGCGGTGGTGAGCTCGGGCAGCCGGCGCTGGGCGGCGACGGTTTCGGTCGTGTAGAGGGGGTGCTCGTAGACCGTCCGGGAGACGACGAGGGCCTCCGGGACGGGCTGGTGCAGGTCCTCGTTGAGGGTGACCAGGTAGTCCTCGGGGGTGTCGAGTCCGAGCAGGCGGTTGAGGTGGTAGCTGACCCGGGCCGTCCCGGAGCGGCCGTGGCAGTCGGGCGTCAGGTAGTTCCAGGAGGCGCGGGCCCAGACGGCGCGGGGCAGGTGCCCGGCGTCGCGGTGGAGCACGGTGGGGTTGCGGGAGTAGCGGAACGCGCCGAGCACGCGGCTCTCGGCCGGGGTCGGGTCGCCGAGCAGGCGCAGCGCCTGGTCGGCGTGGGTGGCGACGACCACGGCGTCGGCCTCGGTGCGGCGTCCGTCCTCGGTGGTGACGGTGACGCCGTCGGGGTGGCGGTGGACGGCGCGGACGGGCGCGCCGCGGTGGACGGCGGCGGTGCGTTCGGCGATCCGGTCGACGTAGGTGTGCGAGCCGCCGACGACGGTGCGCCAGGTCGGGGAGCCGGTGACGCCGAGCAGGCCGTGGTTGTCGAGGAAGGTGAAGAGGTAGCGGGCCGGGTAGTCGCCAGCGAGGTCCGGGGCGCAGGACCAGACCGACGAGACCAGCGGGCGCATGAAGTGGGCGGCGAAGTAGCCGGTGAAGCCGCCCCGGTGGAGGAACTCGGCGAGGGTCGGCTCGTCGCCGGGCGGGCCGGCGAGCAGGCGGCGGGCCCGGCGGTGGAAGAGCGGGATCTCGGCGAGCATCCTCAGGTAGCGGCCGCGCAGCAGGCTGCCGGGCTGGGCCAGCAGACCGGCCGGGCCGCGCGCTCCGGCGTACTCCAGGCCGCAGCCCCCGCACCGGACGGACATGCTCATGTCGCTCTCGCGCGTGCGGACGCCGAGTTCGGCGAAGAGCCGGGTCAGCTCGGGGTAGGTGCGCCGGTTGTGCACCAGGAAGCCGGTGTCGAGCGGCACGGTCCGGCCGTCCAGGGCCTTGACGTGCTGGGTGTGGGCGTGGCCGCCGAGCCGGTCGGCCGCGTCGAACAGCTCGACGTGGGCGCCGCCGCGCCCGAGCTCGTACGCCGCGGTGAGACCGGCCACCCCGGCGCCGACGACCGCGATCCGCCGGCGGTCGCCGGTTCGCGGCGGTCCCACGGTGGCCGTCCTGCGGGTGACTGCTCCGGTCATGTGCACTGGTGTCCTCTCGGGCTCACCCGTCGTGTCCGGGCCGGCCGGACGTCGGGTTCACCCGTGCTTCGGAGCCGCCGCCCGCCCGGATTGGCCCGGCCGGGGACCGGAGCCGAACCGGACCGCCGGGCGGCGGTGAAGGGCCGCCGCCCCGCGTGGACGAACGGGGCGGCGGCGGTCCCGGGCCGTCGTCAGACGAACGGCAGCAGCATGACCGGGGCCCCGGTCGGGTGCGGCGAGCCACCGGCGGGTTCGACCGTCACACCGACGCCGGCAGCCCCGGCGATCGGACCGTCGAGCAGCACCGCGCCGGTGCCCGCGGGCAACAGCCCGGCCGGCCGCATGGTGCCCGCGTCGTCGAACCAGAGCTCGTACGTCCGGTCCGGCGGCAGCGCGGGCATGCCGGCCGCCAGCAGCCCGGCCCGGCCTCGGCTCTCCGACCAGACCACGGTGGCCTTGCCCGTCCCCGCCGTCGCCGAGGTGGTCCGGACGTCCGGCGCGGTGAACAGCGAGCCGAGGGCGGCCTGCTGCTCGACCAGCCGGTCGGCCCGTGCCCGGGCCTGCCGCGCCTCGTCGTGCTGGTGGACGGCGACCCCGCCGAGCGTGGCGGCCACGGCGACCGAGGCCGCCAGCGCGAGCTTCGGCCAGTGGCGGCGCACCCGACCGGCCCGGCCGGGCCGCGCCACGGCGGCCAGGTACCGTGCGGACGTGGCTCAGTTGGTAGAGCATCACCTTGCCAAGGTGAGGGTCGCGAGTTCGAA